>JAJUHH010000162.1 GCA_029267975.1 Clostridiales bacterium | reverse complement strand
GCCTCCCGCAGCTGCAGGACACTCTGGGTGGCAGTCGCCCTGACCATGGCCAGTCTCTGCCGCTCAGAGAGCATATAGTGATTGCCCACAAAGGTGGAGGCGCCTTTGATGGGATAGCCCTGCTCCAGAAGATAGAGAAGGTCTTTCTGTGCCCTGCGTAGTATCTTTTGACCTTCCTCATTAAATTCTTTTGAATCTGTAGGGACATATCCTCTTCTTGTAACGTTCAAAGGGACTCCTCCTTTCACAATAAAGTATGGTACCCAGGATGGGCTATATTCATGATTTCTTATATATCTTTCATATCTTTTGATGGAAAAGAGGCAGCTTCAATACATTGTGAAACAGCCTCTTTCTCAATATGTAATGTATTTGATTTTAAAAAGTAATATTCCTTACATGAAGCTTAGCATTGTCTGGAGGTTTAAAAGCATTACAACTCTTTTACCATCATTCAGTTTTGCAATCTTATCGATATAGCTGTCCTTGTCTCTTCCCTTTAATGTGTCCAGAACTTCTTCAAGATAATCTGCTGAAAATCTCATAACTCCGGAAACGAAATCCACCAAGATCCCTATTTTCTTATTTCCCTCCTCAACAACGATAAACTTGGATTCGTTACCGGCTTCAAACTCCTGAAGGTCAAACTTTTTTCTCAGATTGAGTATTGGTATGATCTCTCCCCGCAGATCAACCATCCCTGCAATATAATCAGGGGCTCCGGGGAAATGAGTGATCTCGCTGATCCTGTTAACCTCCTGCACATTTTGGATCCATATTCCATACTCTTCCCCAGCAAGTTTAAAAACAACATATTCCTTCCTATTGTTTGCTTCTCCGCTTAAGTCCTTATCCTTTTCAACCTTCTTTTGATCAGCATTTAGTATCTCTTGTACTTCCTTGGAACTTATCAATTTTTGAGTCTCCAACATTATGATCAATCTGTGCCCCTGATTCAGGTTATAAATACCTTTGATCAGCTTTGAATTTTGCGTATTCCCTTTTAATAATCTCTTTTGAACCTGAACAACATTGGATACTCTGTCAACGATCAATCCATAAGAATAATTGCCGTTATTAATAATGATGACACGGCTTTGCTCATCCAGCTGCTGCCCCTCCCTGCCGAGAAGCTTGCGCATATTGATCACTGCCATAAGTTCATTTCTAATGGAAAACACACCTTCAATATAATCTGCTGTATTCGGTACCTTAAGGACTTCAGGCAAGCGAATTATTTCCTTTACATGATCAATGTTGAAGGCATATTCTTCTGTCCCTACGTTAAATATGACTATTTGCTCTTCTTCGTCCTCATGTACATGTACCTGTGAATAACCTAAATTGTCCACCGATGAAGGATGCTCTCTCATGGCTTCATAAATACCATCGACATTTATCATTTTCTCAGCAGCGAGCTGCATAAGGACTCTTTTGCCATCCTCAAGAATTATAATTCCATTTAAGACTCCACCATTGATTCCCTTAAAACTGGCTGGGGGTTCTTTCACTGCTGCCTCATCCACATCTATTACTTCTAAAACCTTGTCAGATATGAGTCCGACATTTTTACCATAAATATCTGTCACAATGATTCTGCTGTTCTCACTAAAATTCTGCTTAGGCATACCAAACAGGGTTCTGCAGTCAATCACAGGCAGTAGGCCGCCTCGGAGACTGCACAGGCCGCTTATATACTCAGGTAAATTCGGAAGCTTTGTTACCTGAGGAATCCTGATGATTTCTTTCACATCAGAGACCTTTAAAGCAAACTCTTCTTCCTCAACACGAAACACAACAAACTTATTTCTCTTTGTGTCAACAGTAATTTCACTAATATCCTGCTGTTTCTGTTGAAGCTCTTCCTCTACCTCTTTCTCAGTTTGTAGCTCATTTTTGTCTTTATCCATCATCTCAGTTACCGACTCAGTGGATCTGTCTTGCGCTTGTCCAAAGCCTTCATAAGCTGATGCTGACAGATCCTTATCCACCAGGTCGGCTGTTTCTATTCCCTGTTTCTGCTGCTGCGCCTTTTGCTTCTTCGCAGTCATTTCTCTCTTGATTTTATCCAAATTGCCTTTTTTTTGGCTACCCCTACCTGCCATCGATACTCGCCAGCCTTTCCACTAAATTCTCAAATTGCTTCGAAGCCTCCTCATCATATTCATATACCGTTTTTCCCAGCTCTGTGCATTCTGTAATTTTGATTCTCCTTAGAATAGGGGCCGTTACTATGTTTGAACCTGCAAAGAACTCCTTTATAAAATTTAAGTTTTCTTTTCCATCGCATGTTCTCTGATCAAACATGTTGGGAATTACCATGGCGATCCTATCGGAATCCAGCCCCAGATCAGAAAGGTACTCATAAATGTTACCGATAGCCCTTACAGAGGCTGCTTCTACCTGAACCGGTACAATGATCCTGTCTGCAAAATGCAAAACCGCATCATTTACCTTACTTCTTTGAGGTCCGCAGTCAACAATCACATATTGATAGCCCAAATGTTCCAGTCCACTTAACCTTGATTGTAAAAAAGAACTTAGATCAGGCTCTTTATATAATTCACCATTGATCCGGTCAATATATTTTGAAGGCAATAAATCCAAATTATCTCTTGCTTTGACAATACAATCTGAAATACTTGTACTTTTACCCATCAGAAGATCATATAGACTCCTATGATAATCTTCAGATGTAAATCCGAGAAAAAGGCTTGCATCATTCTGTCCGTCCATATCGATCAACAATACCTTCTTCCCTTTAATCGCAAGACCATGGGCAATATGTACAGCTATTGTACTCTTTCCCACACCTCCCTTGTTATTTAACACGGCATATTTTTGAGGTCTATTATCCATATCAAGATGTCTCCCTTAAAACTGGAAAGAATTTATTGTTCTATAAGCTGCAGTATATCTGCAGGATTCAGTATCAAAACCACCTGCCCGTTTCCTAGCAGTGTAGAACCTGATATCCCTGGAATAGCAGCAAGATGTCCGTCTAAGGTTTTTACTACGAACTCCTGTTCATTTTTCAGCTTATCAACAACAAGTGCGTAATTTTCAAGGCCATTGGACAAAATTACTGCATTCAATTCATCATTTTCGATCTCTCTCTCCCCTGTAAGAAAAACCTTACAAAGCCATTCGACTCGAATCACCTTTCCTCTTAAATAGGTAAAGCATCTTTCACTATATTCATGAATACTGCTTCTTTTTATTTTAACGGTTTCAACGATATACTCCAAAGGAATAATATAGTTTTCTCCAGATACCTCCACGACCAAACCACTGGAAACTGCCAGGGAAAGGGGTAGTTGGACAATCATTTTTGTCCCCTTATCAGCTTCACTTTCGATCATTATACTTCCATTGAGTTTCACAATATTACTTTTCACAATATCCATGCCTACACCGCGACCAGAAATTTCCGTAATCTGCCTGGCAGTACTAAGACCTGGAAGAAATATAAGATTGATCAATTGATTATGACTCATCTTCTCGGCATCTGTGCTGCTGATTAAACCTTTCTCAATTGCTTTATTTTTTAGGTTATCAGTATTTATACCCTTTCCATCATCTTCTATCTCAATAAATACATGCTTGTTTTTATTATAGGCTCTCAGTATAATGCTTCCCGTCTCCGCTTTTCCTTTTGCTATACGTTCCTCCGTAGTTTCAATCCCGTGATCAGCAGAATTGCGGATTAAATGCACCAGGGGGTCACTGATCTGCTCGATAATTGTCTTATCAATCTCTGTGTCTTCCCCCTCCATAAAAAGCTCCATTTTCTTACCCGTGCTCTGTGCGATATCCCTTACAATCCTCGGCATTCTTTGAAATACTGTCTTTATTTCTACCATTCTAATAGACATCACCGTATTCTGAAGCTCATCCGAGATCCTATTAATGTATGCTCCCACTTGTTTTACTTCCTTGGACATGTCAGGCAGGTTATAATCTAAATTCAGTTTTTTTGCAATATGCAAAAAAGAGTTTTTCGCTATAAAGAGCTCTGAGATCATATTCATCATTTTATCTATTTTTTCTTGATTTACCCTGATGCTCTGGGGCACACTTGATTTTGCCGCCTGATTTTCTTCTATTTTGGGATTAATTATGATTGGTGACTTTTGAACTATATTGCTTGGTAGGGTTTGGGTTTTTGCTATATACTCTTTAATCTCATCAAGGATATCATAATTCTGCAGCTCAATAAATTCTTCAGAAGCATTAATCCTGTTCTATGATTTCGTTATTACAGTCGAAGCAAATCCCATTGTATTACATAATAAATGTATTACGTCGTGAAGCGCTGCTTCCACTGCTGCCACATCTCCTGTGATCACAAGGGAACCACTGAAACGATCAATAAATCCAATGGAAACATCTGCTGCTTTACTTGCAACATCTGCTGCAATAATGGCTGCCTCGCTGGGTGTGATTGTAAATATTCCAATTGCTCCTGCTCCATTCACTAAGCCCATCTTCCCATAAAGTGCCTCTACAGGATTGGCTATCACATGAGCTAATGTAACCTGTTTCCCTGGTACAAACTCCTGCACTATTCGCTTTTTCTCATCTAGTTCAATCAAGCAGCTTAGCCCCCCTTTTTTTACGCAAAAAGCCCCTTGAACATACAAGGAGCTTACATCACTCATTCAAAGAAGTACTAACGTCGCACTTCACTTATTCACTTATATGTGTACATGTTATCATATCTTATTTTATTTGTCAATTATAACTATAATAGCCTGTATTTTTCTTGATTATTAGTCACTTTTAACAATTTATGCAATTAAAATAATTTACATAGCATTCAAGATGAAACGATAATTGATTCCAATAAAGAAAATCTTAGTTATTATCTAATACCTAAGATATTTCTAACTGGTAAATTCTATTCCATTTATTTGTACAAGTTATAAGACACTACTTTATAAAATCTTTCACTTCACATAACCAAATGATATGGTCATTCATATTTCCCCAATAATTTTTTATTATTTTATAGGGTGATCCAAATTTCCTTAACCATCTTTTTTGCGCTTCCCTATATCCACTATCTAAGCAAAACTGCTGAATACCATTCCTGTGGAGAACCTCAATTAAGACATGAATTAGGGCTGAAGCAATCCCCTTCCCTTGGTAATCTGGCAATACATATAGACTACCTAATTCCCCTACATGATTGATCTGATTATTGGTTAATTCTCTAATAAGATCGCTGCATGGACTATAAGATATGGTTCCGACTACTTCATCATTCATCTTTGCAATTAAAAAATACACTCTCATATCATTTTTTACTAATGCTAAGTTTAATAATTTCTTTTTGTATTCAATTTCACTTAATATCTCGTCTTTTAAATGACTAAGACCTTCTTTTTCATATGTATCTGGAAGGGTTATATCAAATACCTTATGTATTGCTTCTATATCATTTTTCGATGGTCTTTCGATTAACAGTTGATTAAACATATGTTGAACCTCCTTAATAATCTCGGTGTGTGTCCTTCCTTTATCTTTCCGTATAAGCTTACATCAAATGTTGTTTTTCCTCAATAATCTTGATATGTCTCATACGTTCTCTTATAACCGCGATGGACACCTTATCCTCATAACCTTCCTCAGCCCAATATACCAGTAAGGCCCCAAATGTATTTGGGTTAGAAATCATCCACCATTTTCTCCATAAGCGTAATTTTATCCAGATGCGGATATATCTTTGCTGCTATCACAGTAATATGCTTATCAACGAATTCTTTGATGTTATCATCATCTTCAGCTGTCAAGATAAGCTAATCTTTATAGTAAATGTAAATTTTCTGCATATAAGCTCTTCCTCTTTAGTTTTTCTCAATAGCTTTTTAGCGACTGTTAAAATAAGATTAATCCTCGATGTTCTTAACATGATGATACCGTATGAATTATGATAAATAAGGCACATTCAGATTATAACATATTGCTTATATTAATATTAAGCTCCGCGACGCCCGCGTCGTCCGCGAGAATCCCGCGCAACTCCGCGTCCAGAGCGCTGCCCACCTCCGCCCACGTGCGCTTCACGCGGAAGCTCTCCGGCGAGGTGTAGCCCGCCTCCGCGCTCTGCTCGGTGAGCGCTCGTTTCGCGGCCGGATCGTCGGACTTCTCGTCGTAGGTGCGGAGCTGGACATGGAGTGTGAGCCGGTACTCCTCCGGGAACGGAACCAGCGGCATCGGGCGCAGTGGAGGCTGGTTCCGCACCTCCCAAAACGTCTGCGTGAGCGGGCGGAGGGGGTTGTCGCGATCCTTGATCGCCGCGCGAGTGGCGACCGGAGCGCCGGGCGGAGACCAGGGGAAAGACGCGTCGAACGCCATTCCGTCCGGAAGCTGCAGCTCGAAGCGACTGCGGCGGACGTAGTCGTCCTGCTGGAAGCGCCATTCCGGAAGCGTATGGAGATGATCGGAGCGCCACTCGTACTCGTACTCGAGCACGACGCCTTTCTGCACGTTCGGGAACGTCACGATCATCACGCGGTCCATCCCCACGCGCTCCTCGCGGATGTGCTGCCGCTCGACCTTGTGAAGATGTCCCGGCGGAACGATCGTGTGCGCCCGAAACTCCTCGATCCGATCGCCCTCCGGATAGGCGATGCGCAGCACCGCGCGATCCAGACCGGCGTCGGTCATGATTTTCGTGCGGTGGTGGCGCAGGTATCGGAGCCGGTTGTTCGAGTCCACGCGCGCGACGGCCTCGTCGAGGAGGATCACCGCATCCGCGTCGGGGCACTCCTTGAAGTGGGAAGCGTAG
>JAJUHH010000161.1 GCA_029267975.1 Clostridiales bacterium | reverse complement strand
TCTTAAGAACAGAAGCATTGATAAGGGGGACAAGTAAATGGATTGGAGAGAGTTTACAGCCAAGACTGTTGACGAAGCATTGACAAATGCTATGCTTGAATTAGGCACTACGATAGATAATATAGAATACGAGGTACTGGAAAAGGAGTCCACTGGATTCTTAGGAATCTTCGGAAAACCGGCAAAAATCAGGGCAAGAATCAAGATGACCATCGAAAATACAACGAAGAAATTTTTAACCGATGTATTTGCAGCAATGGGAATCTCAGCACTTGTGGATGTTATATATGATGAGGAAAATGCAACCGTTGATATTAATATTGACGGCGATGAAATGGGCGTCTTAATCGGAAAAAGAGGACAAACTCTTGATTCCTTACAGTATCTGGTTAGTCTTGTAGTTAATAAAAACAGCGAAAACTATATTAAAGTAAAGCTGGATACGGAAAATTACCGAGCAAGAAGAAAAGAGACACTTGAAAACCTTGCAAAAAATATAGCCTACAAGGTGAAGAGAACCAGAAAGCCTGTATCTCTTGAGCCCATGAATCCTTATGAAAGAAGAATTATCCATTCTGCACTTCAGAATGATAAATATGTTGAAACCTATTCTGAGGGTGAAGAGCCTTATCGTAAGGTAGTCATTAACATCAAAAAGTCTATACGTGATGCAAAAGCAAGCAAGCCTGCAGGAAGCGGTTACCGCAAGGACAATAAATACGGTCATGGCAATGGATCAAACCGCAGCAATGGTGCAACCTATAAGGGTTATAATAAACCTTTCAACACCAGCAACAGCGGCTATAATAAAAACTACAGCACAGATTACAAGAAAGATTATGAGAAATACAGAGAAAGTAAAGAGAAGAAGGATCAACCTGTAGAGACAGTATAGGGATGAGTTCTGGATTCTTCAGAAATTAAAAGAGTATGCCTAGGTATACTTGAATGTATGTGATAATGGGGTGTCTTAAAAGTAGAGCATACTTTAAGACACCTTTTTAAGCGAAAACACTTCTATACTTATGGCCAAGGTACATGTCGTGTTAAGATCTGATAGGAGGTATGGACATGAAGACAGATACTATTGCAGCAATTGCAACCGGATTAAGTAATGCCGGGATAAGTATGATCAGAATAAGCGGAGAGGAAGCCTTTGCTGTTATTGACCGTATCTATCGTTCAAAAAAAGGTGATAAAATACTATCCAAAGAGCGTAGCCATACCATACATTACGGCTATATTATAGAGGATGATCAGGTAATTGATGAGGTAATGGTTGCAATTATGCGTGCTCCCTCTACCTATACCCGGGAGGATATTGTGGAAATAGACTGCCACGGTGGAATTGTGGTAACAAGGAAGATTCTTGAAACTGTTCTAAAGAACGGAGCAAGACTTGCAGAACCTGGCGAGTTTACAAAAAGAGCATTTTTAAATGGTAGAATAGATTTATCCCAGGCAGAAGCAGTAAGTGATATTATATCTGCCAAGAATGAATTGGCCCTGAAAAATTCTGTGAAGCAGCTGCGGGGCAAGGTAAGGGAAGTAATCCTTGATCTGAGGGAGAAGATACTTCGGGATATTGCATTTATAGAAGCAGCACTTGATGATCCCGAGCATATGACTCTGGATGGCTTTGACCAAGCACTAGACAGTCATCTGAAAGAGGAGATCAGGGTAATCGAGCAGCTGATCAAAGAATCACAAAATGGAAGAATTATCAAAGAAGGAATTAAAACTGTTATTGTAGGTAAGCCCAATGCAGGAAAGTCAAGTCTCTTGAATACACTGGTGGGAGAGGACCGTGCCATCGTAACAGATATTGCAGGAACAACCAGAGACACTCTGGAAGAGACAATTAATTTAAATGGAATCTTACTTCATGTGATAGATACTGCCGGAATTAGGGACACTGCTGATATTATTGAAAAAATCGGTGTTGAGAAGGCAATTCGTATTACTGAGGATGCTGATTTAGTTATTTATGTTTTAGATTCTTCCACGGAGCTTGATCAAAATGATGAAGTGATCCTGGAACTGATTAATGAGAAAAAAGCAATTTTATTGTTGAATAAATCTGATTTACCAGCGAAGGTAACTATGGATGAGCTAAGAAAGAAAACAAACCATCCTCTGATCAGTGTTTCGGTAAAGGAGCATACAGGAATTGAGGAGCTGGAGCAAACCATCAGGGAGATGTTCTTCCAGGGAGAGTTAACCCTTCAAGAGGATATCTATATCACCAATGAACGCCATAGGGTAGCACTAATGCAATCTCTGGATAGTCTGAAGCTGGTAAAGCAAAGTATGGAAGCAGGAATGCCGGAAGATTTTTATTCCATAGACTTAATGAGCGCTTATGAATCATTGGGTAAAATTATAGGGGAAAATGTCGAAGAAGACCTGGTAAATATGATTTTCAAAGAATTCTGTATGGGAAAATAGGCAGGATAAGAAAGAGCATTTTGGTTTGGCTTTATTATAGAAAGGGATTAAGTTATTTATGTCATACATTTACGAGAGTTATGATGTCATTGTTGTCGGCGCAGGTCATGCCGGCTGTGAAGCAGCCCTGGCCAGCGCAAGATTATCTTTAAAGACACTGTTATTTACCATAAGCATGGATAGTATAGCAATGATGCCTTGTAATCCCAATATTGGGGGAACCTCTAAGGGGCATCTGGTAAGAGAGATCGATGCCTTGGGCGGTGAAATGGGTAAAAATATCGACAGAACTTTTATTCAGTCTAAGATGTTGAATGTATCTAAGGGACCTGCTGTTCATTCCCTTCGTGCGCAGGCAGATAAGCAGGAATATTCTAAAGCTATGAGAAAGGTACTGGAGAACACTGAGAATTTGACCCTAAAGCAGGGAGAGGTTACTCAAATCTTAACGGAAGGAAATAAAATTACTGGAGTAATGACCTACTCAGGTGCAATTTACCCTTGCAAGGCAGTGGTATTATGTACCGGAACCTACCTAAATGCACGTTGTATTTATGGGGAGACGGTGAATGCCACGGGGCCAAATGGGCTACAGGCAGCAACTCATCTGACAGATTCTTTAAAAAACCTGGGAATTGAAATGTATCGCTTTAAAACAGGTACCCCTGCAAGAATTGATAAAAGAAGCATAGATTTCTCTAAGATGGAAGAGCAATTCGGGGATGAAAAGGTAGTACCCTTTTCCTTTACCACTAAGAGGGAAGACCTGAATAAAGAGCAGGTTTCCTGCTGGCTGACCTATACCAATGAAAAAACCCATGAGATTATCAGAGAAAATATCGGAAGATCCCCTTTATATGCGGGGGATATTAAAGGAGTGGGACCCCGATATTGTCCCTCTATTGAAGATAAGGTAATGAAATTCGCTGATAAGGAAAGGCATCAGGTATTTATTGAACCGGAGGGCCTATATACCAATGAAATGTATATTGCAGGTATGTCCAGCTCCCTGCCGGAGGATGTACAGTATCAGATATATCGCTCCGTACCGGGACTTGAAAATGCTAATATTGTGAGAAATGCTTATGCCATAGAATATGATTGCATTAATCCCATGCAGCTGACGCCGGCCCTGGAGTTTAAGCAAGTGGAAGGCTTGTTCAGCGGAGGGCAGTTTAACGGAAGCTCAGGCTATGAAGAAGCAGCTGCGCAAGGCTTGATCGCTGGAATAAATGCTGCAAGAAAAATTCTTGGTAAGGAGCCTCTCATCCTTGACCGGTCGGAAGCTTATATTGGTGTGCTGATTGACGATCTGGTTACGAAGGAAACACACGAGCCTTATCGAATGATGACCTCCAGAGCAGAATATCGATTATTATTAAGACAGGATAATGCTGATCTTCGATTAACCAAGAAGGGTTATGAAATAGGACTGATTGATGAAGAAAGATATCAGAAGTTATTAAAGAAGGAAGCTGAGATTGCTGAGGAAATGCAGCGCTTAGAGCGTACGGTCATAGGAGCGGCCAAGGAGGTACAGCAGTTACTTCAAAGTTATGATAGCTCACCATTAAACACAGCTACCACTCTGGCCGAATTAATAAGAAGACCTGAACTTAGCTATGAGCTTTTAGAGCCAATTGATAAGGAGAGAAAGCCCTTATCAGAGGAAGTAATAGAGCAGGTAAATATTAATATAAAGTATGACGGATATATCAAGCGCCAGCTTCATCAGGTTGAGCAGTTCAAAAAGCTGGAGAACAAGTTAATCCCTGAGGATATTGATTATAAGGATGTGCCGAGTTTAAGAATAGAGGCAAGGCAGAAGCTTGAGAAATTCCGACCGCTGAACATCGGCCAGGCTTCCAGAATCTCCGGCGTATCCCCAGCTGATATATCAGTACTTATGGTATATCTTACACAGTTAAATTATACACGAAATAAAAAGGTATAAATGGAGGGCCAATGGATTTTAAACTCTACCCAGAAATACGGCAGTTTGAAGATGGACTGAGGGCAATTAATATTGAACTGAGCTATCTTCAAAAGCAGCAATTCATCGATTATTATGAAATGCTTGTTGAGCGAAATAAGGTAATGAACCTTACGGCTATTACAGATTTTTCAGAGGTGATCACAAAGCATTTTATCGATAGCCTATCCTTGATTCGGGTTTTAAAGCTTAGTGATCAGAAGGTAATTGACATCGGCACAGGAGCCGGTTTTCCAGGAATTCCATTGAAGATTGCCTTTCCCGACTTAGAGATTCTTCTTCTTGATTCTTTAAAGAAAAGGCTTGTATTTCTGGATGAAGTAATCGAGAAGCTTAATCTTAACAAGATTAGAACCTTGCACGGAAGAGCGGAAGATTACGGAAAGAATCCAGTCTATAGAGAGCAATATGATATTTGTGTCTCCAGAGCAGTTGCAAAATTATCCTCTCTGTCGGAATATTGTCTGCCCTATGTAAAAAAGGGAGGGGTTTTTGTGTCCTATAAATCCGGTAAGGCAGAGGAAGAATTAGCAGAAGCAGAAAATGCTATCAAGCTTTTGGGGGCGAAAGAGGATAAGTTAGATTACTTTCATCTTCCTGGTACAGAGATGGAACGGGTATTCATAGTATTAAAGAAGATCTCTAATACGCCAAAAAGCTATCCAAGAAGTGCCGGGAAACCATCAAAAGAGCCCTTATAATTAAGATGCTTAATGAAAGGACAAGAATGTGATGTTAAAAGGAAGAATTGCAACGAGCCCCAAGGACCAGGCCAATGCCCGTATTCTTTTAGAGGAGATTGCAAGAACTGAGCTAGCCTGGAATAGAACTACTGATGGAAGCAATGACAGTGGTATGTCAATTTGTGCTGTTGTTTATGAGGACGAGCAGGAGCAAAATGCTGTAGCAGCCGGAAGAATTGCTTATGATGGTGATGCTTGTAAGGTGGAAGAACTCGGGGTTCGTAAGGAATACCGGGGAAAAGGTTATGGAGATTTTCTACTTCGTCTGCTAGTAAATAAAGCATTTACCTCCGGAATCAAGGAGGTAGAATGTTTGGTGCCGGTTACATTGGCACCTTTTTTTGAAAAGGTTGGCTTTCAGGATAAAGGAAAAGAGATACTTAAAGATGGAATAAAATGTAAAAATATAAGTATAACTATGGCTGATTTTACCCGTCCATGTAGGAAATAAGGGCAATTTAGCGAAAAACTCTTTTAAAATAATAGATTATGTTATATGATATTAGTATTGAATAAAGGTTAATATAACTAGTATTTGAATAATGAGTTACCCATAGAGATTTGATCAAAATCTAAAAAGTACTCTAATAATATACAATAGCTGAGCAAAATAACAGCTCAAAATAGCAGAGTAAGCAGATAAACGGGTAATATAAAATACGCACACTTTCATTGTTAATATCGCAGATTTCATTAGTTCATAATGAAGTATGATGGGGAGCTTATATTATGTACGACAGCGATTACACTAAGTTAGTAAGAGGCAACCAGGGTTCTGTTGTAAGAAAGGAAGAAAAGAATTTTTTGCAAAAGGAAGAAACATATCAATTATTAGATACGCTTGCAACAGAATACGAGGAAAAACTTTATTCTGTCAAAGTTCGAATAAATACTAAGAAAAATTCACTTCTTGAAATCGAGAAAGAAATTGATAAGATAAAGTCAATTAGCAATTCAGTGAAAGATATAAATAAGACAAACGATTATCCGGTTAAGGATACAAAGAAGTTATCTCAATCTTTGGAAAAGCTTCATAAGGAAATCGAGGAACTAAAGAAAGAACAGGAAAAGCTTAGTAGCAGGATCACAGGTATTAAGGGAATTGTCGACTATCTTAACTCGATCAACCCTGATACAAATAAGAAAATGATCATTAAGGATAACGAAATCATACTGGATAACAGGAATAATTTTAATGATAAAGGCCTCAGTGTATTAGAAGCTCAGGAAATTGAACGGCAAAGAATTGCAAGAGATTTACATGATTCAACGGTTCAGAGCTTGACCAGCTTAGTCCATAAGTCAGAATTATGCAACAAATTAATTGATATAGATTCCGTACGAGCAAAGCTGGAACTGGTATCTATGTCAAATACAATCAAATCCGTCATTAATGATATGCGGGGAATTATATACAACCTGAAACCCATGACCCTGGATGATTTAGGCTTAACGGTAACCTTAGATCGTTATGCCAATCGTCTCATGGACTTTAATAATATTAATGTAATTGTACATTCTAATGAAGAGACAAGAGAAATCTTACCGGTTATCAAATTAACATTATTTCGTATTATACAGGAAGCATGTAATAATGTGATAAAGCATGCAAATGCTACGGTTATTAATAT
>JAJUHH010000160.1 GCA_029267975.1 Clostridiales bacterium | reverse complement strand
GGCGCCTTCCGGGCGCTTGCAGGTATAAGCCCCTTATAGGGGCAGAACAAACCACCGGCTAAGCCGGTGGTCATGATTGCGTAAATACTACCCATAAGCTGATCTGCATGATATAATAAGCTGAATTGTAGTATAAGTATTTTTGTAAGATTCAATATGCTATCGATGAGAGGATGACAGAATGAAGCTGCATAATAGTAAGGTTGTGATTGTTGGGGCCGGAGTAGTCGGGTCAACCACAGCTTATTGCCTCATTGTCCGGGGTATATGCTCGGAAGTGGTAATCATTGATGTGAATTATGAAAAGGCTCTGGGTGAGGTATTAGATCTGAAGCATAGTATCGAGTATCTGGAGCGGAATGTTTCTGTTAAGGCAGGAACTTATGAGGAATGCAGAGACGCAGACGTGGTTGTGATCACTGCCGCTGCCCCAAGAAATGGGGAGACCAACCGTTTAAATATGATGAAGGATACCGCTGTCATAATCCGTAATGTTACGGAGCAGGTTATGGCTCATGGCTTTGACGGCTGCTTTGTTGTGATTTCCAATCCGGTGGATATCATGAGCTATTATGTCCATAAGATATCCGGACTTCCTAAGAATCAGGTCATCGGGACGGGTACGGCATTAGAAACGGCAAGATTAAAGCAGATTATCGGGGATGTGATGAAGATAGATCCCAAAAGTGTACAAGCCTATGCCATGGGAGAGCATGGGGATTCCCTGATGGTTCCCTGGTCCCATGTGAGAGCAGGGGGAAAAAGCTTCTGTGATATCCTGGAGGATAATAAGGAACGCTTTGCCAATGTGAATCTGGATAATCTTGTGGAACAGACCAGATTGGCTGGACAGGAGGTATTGACCAGAAAGAACAGCACACAATACGGCATCGCCAGTGCAGCCACAGCCATTATTGCTGCCATCTTAAGAAATGAGAATAAGATGATCGTCGTATCCACCTATCTGGAAGGCGAGTACGGCTTGAGTGATGTATTCTGCGGAGTTCCAGCGATATTAAATATTGAAGGAGTCAAGGAGATCGGTGAGTTCAGACTGACGGAACAGGAGAGTGTAAGGCTAAAGGAGTCAGCAGCCATAATTCAGAGCTATACAAAGCAGCTGCATTTATTATAGGCAGAAGGTTCTTTCATAGAAGAAAACAGGTAAGGACAGATAAGTGCAGGAATTATTCAAAGTCTGCACATATCTGTCCTTGTTTTTCGCTTCCTTTGGGAGCTTGCAGATAAACTAATGACTCACATTTTTAGGATCATCCAGATATTTCAAAGCCAGAGGGATTAAATTTCCGCCCACTAGATTTCCTAAGGAGATAATGATTATGTAAAGAAAGGCCTTGCTGCTCCAGGCATCAGCCATGGAGAAGTAAAACATATCAGCAATACTATGCTCAAAGCCGGACAGGATAAATACCATAATGGGTAATATGAGGGCCAGATGCTTTCCCACACTGTCTTTGATGGTTTGGAAACCGATGACGGCGATGCACATCATCATACCGCACATGGTTGCCATGATAAAGGTGGAAAACAGGGTGTCCGACAGCTTTCCATCCACCAGTTCGGAGGTATGTCCGACTAACCTTGATAGCTTTGTCTGTCGAAATAAATATCCACATCCAGCCGTACCTGCAAAGTTACCCAGGTAAACCACAAGTACAGTCAGTAAATATCTTGGCTTTTCATTAAGGATGTAGCATACCTTACCTGTATAGAGGTTAAAACCAAAGGTATAAATCGTGAATAAGCCGATGGCGAATAAAAAAGAGCCGACAATATGATTCTCCAGAGTGAGATAGATGATTCCTCCGGTACTAATGGCGATACCGGCGAATACTGCTTTAAAAAATATTTTCATTTACATGTTCTTCCTTCTAATCCTTTTATTTCAAAAACCCTTCCGTCAAAGCGTCGGAAGGGTTTTATGACCACGTCACATTATAACATAAAAGTCGAATAATGCAAGAAGGGCTTATTATTATTTATTTCTCAATAAACTTTTTCAATAGATTTTTTATTTGACTTTTTCAATTGACTCTCAAGTGTCTTTAATTTAGTTCTTTGTACAAGGAGCTTAATAAAACACGGTTGGGATCCTGACTTAGTTCCCAGATCATTGCTCCCTGTAAGCCTTTTTCTTCAATATACTTCGCTTTCTCAGCCATGGACTGCTCGTTCTCGTAGGTGATAAAGGTGGAGCCGTTATAGAGCCAAGGCACTTTGGAACCGGAATGGAAGTACTGTTTATAATCAGGATTATTTAGATAATAGGCCGCTAAGGTTCCATAGCTGATGGAGGAAGCACCGGAATAGGTCTGGTATAAGCCCTGATTGTTGCTGCCTGCGGCATTGTATACATAGCCGTAAAAAGGAACTCCCATAACCAGCTTATTTTTTGGAAAGCATGCCTGCAGCCAGCTTTGGATACTTGAATCAACACTAATTTGGTAAGGCTGTACGGGGTCATTCACATAAAGAGGGGCATTAAAATTCGTGTAGGGCTCCCAGGAACCATGGATATCGTAGGTCATTACAGTCGCATAATCCACATATTGACTAAGCTTATTGAGCTCGGTATTGCGGATGTAACCGGAGCCTGCTCCTCCTGCAAAGCTGAGGAGATAAGATTTACCGTCTATTTTCCCTCTGGCATCTAATCTTTCTCTTATGGTCTTCATCAGTAAAGTAAAGTTATACTTATCTTCAGGGCGGTTTGAATTGGTTGATAAACCACCGCTCACAGGATATTCCCAATCGATATCGACTCCGTCAAAGCCATATTTGACAATAAAGTCCACAAGGCTATCCGCGAAAGTAATACGGTTGGCTTCTGTAGCGGCAACATCGGAAAATCTTCCTGACCAGGACCAGCCACCCACAGAGATAAGTGTCTTCAGGGCAGGATTAACCTTTTTCAACTGATTAAGCTTACTGATGTTACCGGGATCGATATCCGGGTATCCAAGCGTTACCTTCAGATCACTTCCGATATTTGCAAAGGCATAATTAATATGAGTCAGCTTAGCAGCATCAATCCGATCCGGAGTATAACCGGAATAGGCAGACCAGCTGGCATAATAGCCGATGATCTTTGTACCTGTTGCGGCGATGGGCTCCGCAGAGCTGTCCGAATTTGTATCCGGCGTGGTACTGGGAGTTGCTGCAGCTGATTGCTCCGGAGTCATGGTGGGTACCGGTGTTGCAGTCGGTGTTGTACTAGGCGTTACTGTAGGGGTCGGAGTCACTGGATTCTTGGCTTTTACCGTTATGGTACTCTTTAAGGCCTTCCCTGATACGGTTGCGCTGATCGTGGCTGTACCGGCAGCTTTCGCAGTTACCTTGCCAGCGGAAGAAACAGTTGCGACTGATTTATTGGAGGAAGTCCAGGTAACCTGAGCAGAGGAGCCAGACACCTTCAGTGTCTTTGTATCACCCGTTGTCAGAGTTGCAGAGGAGTAATTTAATTTCACCACAGTAATCTTACTGGATAATTTCTTTCCGGAGACACTGGCATAGATGGTTACTGTGCCGGGAGCCTTTGCCGTAACCTTACCTGCAGAACTTACAGCAGCAATTGATTTATTACTGGAGGACCAGGTAACCTTAGCGGAGGAACCGGACACCTTCAGTGTCTTTGTATCACCTGTTGCCAGAGTTGCAGAGGAATAATTTAATTTGATCACTGTAACCTTGCCGGATAATTTCTTGCCGGAAACATTGGCATAAATTGTGGCTGTGCCGGGAGCCTTTGCTGTAACCTTGCCTGTGGAACTAACTGCAGCAACTGATTTGTTGCTGGAGGACCAGGTTACTTTATTTCTCGTACCGCTCACGGATAGGGTTTTATAATGACCAACTTCAAGTGTAAAGGAGGAACTGCTGAGCCTGAGCGTTGCTGCCTGGGCAGAACTTACTTGACTCAAAGGGAAAAGTAAAAACAGCAAAGTCATAAGAACAAATGCCAATAATCGTTTCATATAGTTCAAAGGGGTTACCTCCTTATATTCTGGGAAAGAGCACAGCGTTCTCTGTGCTGTATCTGTTTGCATATGGCTATTATAAGGGGTAGACCGTTCCTATGCATTATTAAAACAATGGTAAAACTGTAGCGTTCTATTAAATTGAAAACAATTTAACAAAGAATCAATCGAAGGCAGAAGTCAAATCCTATTTACCTTCCCCCTAGGTATACGCTTGTTCAGCGATTCTGGCTCCACAATATATAATAATGAATGCTTCCACCAGACATACATAATATCATTATAGAAAGGAAAACTCATCCTTGACAAAAGTTTTCATTAATGCTACAATGTGAATGAATAATAAAAATATTCATTCATTATCAGGAGGTTATTCAATTGCAGGATAAGAAAGCGGTAATTTTTGAAGCCGGAAGAGAACTGTTTCAGCAAAAGGGTTTTAAGGATATCAATGTATCGGATATCACAAAGAAGGCCGGTGTAGGAGTTGGCACCTTTTACAATTACTATGAATCAAAGGAGCAGCTTTTTCTTGAGATCTTCATTGATGAGAACAGCCGTGTAAAAAGAGCAACGGTCAAGGCACTTAATTTCAATGATACTCCTGACAAGATTATCAGAGACTATATGCAGCAGAGCCTGAATATCATGAGCAACAATATGATATTAAAGGAATGGTATAAGAAGGATATGGCGCGGGAATTGCGTGCTTATTTTAATGAGCATGGGGGAGAAGATGTCTCCTTTGTGCGCAGTGTTTTTATTGAGCTTTTAGCAAAGTGGCGGGCAGAGAAAAGCATCAGGGAGGATCTTGATATCGAAGCAGTCCTTTCAATTTTTGATATGCTGGTATATCTGGATAACCATCAGGATGAGGTGGGAATTGCAGATTTCCCCAGTGCCTTAAGACTTTTAGGAGAGTTTATTATTCAGGGAATCACAGCAAGATAGGCATCGATCATAAGGAAAGGAGGATTGGTATGGCAAAGAAAATTAAGGTATGTAAAAAATGCTCCGGTTTTGATGTTAAGGAGCTAAACTCTTTTATGAATGCAAAGGATTATTCGGTAGGCTGCCTGGGTAAGTGCAGTGTAAGAAAGTGCTGTGAATATGATCATAAGGTCTTCGGTATTTTGAATGGAGAATTCACTATATGTGACAGCAAGGAAGCATTTTTTGAAAAAATCAGGCAAGTAAATTCATAATTTTTTAATTTTGAGTGAATGAATATAAAATTTATTCATTCACTCATGCGTTTATGAATAACTTTTTGACCTATATTATTTTTTTATAAAAGGAGAGATCCGTGACGAAGCTTATATTAATCAATGGATTAACCCTGTCAAGGGTTCCGCTTTCCCTCTTATTCTGCTATTTATTGTCAGAGTACATAAATCCGCTCTTCCCTTGTTTAGTCATATTTGCCTTGGTGGCAGCTTCTGATTATTGGGATGGAAGATTGGCCCGCAGGTATCAGATCAGCAGCAACCTGGGTGCAGTATTCGATGTGGCTACTGATTTTTTCTTTATTGTAACCACCTGTGCTTTGCTAATGGATCGGGGATTGCTTCCCTCATGGATGATTAGTGTCATTGTAATGAAGTTTTTAGAATTTTGCTTATCCTCAGCTTACAGTAGAAGACATATTAAGCATAAGCCTATGTTTGTATTTGATCCCTTTGGACGTTTCGTGGCATTATGCTTCTATATATTACCTGTCATAACTTTGCTGCTTCAATTCTTCCTTCCTTTGGAAACCTATCGGCTTATGCTCCTGATATTATGTCTATGGATTGCTGCTATGGCAGTAATATCAACAGTCTTTCGAATAAGAGCCATGGTAAATCGCAGAGCTGTTTATTGATTGGAGTCAGGTATAAGTCATAAGTTGAAATGTAAACTATTCTATTGTATGATTCATGCAAAGAGTAAACAGGCATTTACCAACATAAAGTCAATGGATGCTTGCCTAACATAAGTGTCAATGGTTGTTTGCAGCATAAGAATAGATCAGGAGTGTAACAGTGAGTAAATTAAGCAGAGAGTTTTATAACAGGGATTCCCTCGTCGTAGCCAAGGAGCTCTTGGGTAAGGTTCTGGTTCACGAGCATAATGGGCATCGGCTTGCGGCAAAGATTGTTGAAACAGAGGCCTACATGGGCTGGGAGGATAAGGCGGCGCATTCCTATGGAGGAAGAAGAACTCCAAGAGTTGAGGTGATGTATGGTGGCCCGGGATACTCCTACGTCTATTTTATCTATGGGATGTATTATTGCTTTAATATTGTAACAAGAGAGGAAGGAGTTCCTCAGGCTGTATTGGTTAGGGCAATACAGCCCCTGGAAGGGCAAGAGCAAATGGCCCTTAACAGATTTCAAAAGTCCTATAGCGACTTGTCACGGAGTCAGCTTCTTGGACTTGGCAACGGACCCGGAAAACTATGCCAGGCATTACGAATAGACCGGGAGCTAAATGGGGAAGATCTGTGTGGTCATAAATTATATTTGGAAGACGGGGAAGCCCAAGCCTTCCATATCATATCTGCCAAACGCGTGGGGATTGATTATGCAGAGGAAGCAAAGGATTTCCTCTGGAGATTTTATATTGAGGATAATTCATATGTTTCGGTAAAATAATCAGGTAAGAACAAGGGCTGCTGTAGGTTGTACAGAGCCCTTGTTTTGTGATATTTATCACATTTCAAAATGAGAGGAGCAGAGGGTGTATTTCCTGCTTGCAAAGGTGAAATCCTAGTAATATAATGTATATTAAAATAGTAGGAATTAAAATGCAACTATTCCATCTATTTGAGATAGAAACAGAAAGAGATGAGGTGGCATTATGGCAGACGATTTATTAAAGATAAACGG
>JAJUHH010000159.1 GCA_029267975.1 Clostridiales bacterium | reverse complement strand
CAGTCCTACCCGGTATGTAAATGTGCTGATAATATCAGATACCGAATTGTTAGAAGCGTTCTGCAATAGCAGTGTTTTTTCGTGTCCGATAGATAAAATGCTGCCACATTTTAAAATCAGCATAATAATGATGGTAGGTGCGATGCATGGCAGTGAAATATGAAAAACCTTTTTTAAACGTGACGCTCCATCGATGCTTGCAGCCTCATACAGCTCTTGTGGAATAGCAGTTAAAGCCGCCATATAAATAATAGAGTTAAAGCCAAAAGACTGCCAAATTTCAGAAATAATGTATATCGGACGATACCATTTGGTACTGCCCATGAAGAAAATGGACTCCATTCCCAAAAGGTTTATTATACGATTAACCAAACCGGTATTGGGATTTAGTAACAAAGTTACCATACTTGCTACTGCCACCATTGAGATAAAATGTGGCAGATAAGACACCGTCTGGACAATCCTCTTTGCTGCTTTTGCACGCATTTCGTTTAACATAAGGGCAAAAAGAATCGGTACCGGAAAAACAAAAATAATCTGCAAAAGACTCAAGTAAAAAGTATTCCAAATCAGCCTTAAAATCTGAGGATGTGAGAAAAACTTCTCAAACTGATAAAGCCCTGCCCAATTGCCATGAATAATTGAATCTCCGATGCGATACCTTTGAAAGGCAATTGATAAACCGTACATGGGTCCATAACGAAACGTTGCGCACCAGATCACACCGGGCAGTACCATGACCATAAGCATCCAATGCTTCTTTAAGCTATAAAGGAATTCCCCCAGCTTAGTTTTACTATCTTGGGTAACTCCCTTCTGGGATATTCCCTTTGACTCAGCCACCATTTGATCAGATCTACTCATTGAAAAGCTCCTTCCTCTTACTTCCCTGTCTTCAGCAAGTATCTTATAATAGGGACTGTTAATTGTAAATATTTTGGAGCTTTTGACGTAAAAAACTCATAAATATATGCAAATTTTAATTATTTTTACGAAACCCATACTTCCTATTCTCAAAATCATAAGGTCAGTTTCGCTATCTGCCTATTATAGGAAAAGCATGTAACTCCAGGGAGTTACATAAAGCTCTCTGGAGTCACATGCTTGATCAACTGGCAACAAATATGGGTTTATTCAGTATGTATCGGCTTATCGTCTTCATAAACTCGATTAACTATTTCATGAGAAGCTCTTTACTTTGTTCGCCTAATAACATTCGGTACTTTTTGGGCGTCAGACCCGTTTCCTTCTTTATGAACTGAATAAAGGAAGGATAGGTTGGAAATCCCGTGGTCTCCATTATTTGTTGGATACTGAACTCTGGATTTTTCATAAGCTCCGTAATATAAGCCATTCTCCTTCTGGAGATATATTGAAGCAGGGTTTCTCCCGTATGCTCTTTAAACAGGCGGGAAAGGTACGCAGTATTGTATCCCGTCACTTTTGAAAGCTGTGATAAGGACAGCTCTTCACAGATATGCGTTTTAATATAATTTTTAATAAATTGAACCGTTACATGGGTTACAGTTTTATCTTCATCAGATAGCAGCCTCACGCATGGTTCAAAGACATTTTCGTCCATGGTTCTGACTGCCTGCTGATACAAGCCTGAAAGCTTCTCTATACTATGTACAAGAGGGCTTACGAATATATAACTCTCTTCATGGGTGGTAACATTGTAAGCTGCCTGTGCCCGCTCCATGGAACCAATGAGCCAAACTGTGGATATATTCACTTCCGGTGAAACACTCATTAAAAATGCATGATAGCCGTTTTTCATCCTACTATAAACCACTTGATTAATTCGTGCTCCCAGATAACGCTTCATTGCCTTTGCCATCAGGGCAGTACGCAAAGGTACGCCCTTTGCTCCCTTACAGACAGCCAAAAGCAAGGTTGGCTCTTTCGTCTGAAAGCCCAGTAGAGAAAAAGCCTGCTCTTGTAAAGCCAAACGTTCAGACCCGAAAAGCTTCTCAAATAAATTTGCACGTATGGGGTCAATCTGCTCGCTTTCTTCCAGCCATCTTAGATGCAGCAGCTCCTTTTCCATTCCCTTTAATACCCTGACAATACGTTCCTGAATAACAGCGCTTTCTTCTGTTTTTAAGATATAATCTGATACATGCAATCGCAAACCTTCATATGCATAACTAAAATCCGAATAAGCCGTCAGAAAAATAATCTTGCAATCCGGATTAATGCTTCTTACTTCACTTACCAACTCCAGGCCATTCATACCTGGCATACGAATATCAGCTACTATCAGGCTAATCGGAAACTGCCTGCATATTTCCAGCGCCTGCTGGGCTCGATATGCCGTATGGATTTCAACCTCAACTGAATTTACTTTCTCTAAAATTGACCGGATCGCATCTACCACATGTGGTTCATCATCAACCAACAGAATCTGAAACGTCATGATTCATCCCCCCGATTTTTAAACAGACCTTTAGTCCTCCCAGATCACTTTCATAAAGCTCGACACCACTATCCGAACCATAGTGTAAGCGCAGTCTTCGATGTACATTGATCAATCCACTTGTATTGGTATCATCCTCTACAGAAGCTAACTTTGTCCGAAGCATCTTAAGTGTTTCTTGTTCTAATCCATCCCCACTGTTCTCCACAATAATATGGAGCTGGGTGGCTTTTTCCACACAGGTAATCCGAATTAACACCTTATCTGCCTTAGAGTTCATACCGTGTTCTATACAGTTTTCAAGTACCGGCTGTATGATCAAGCGTGGAACCCGCTTTCTTTTTACTGCATCCGAAAGCGTATCAATCTCCGCACTTACCGTTTCTCCAAAACGCATCAACTGAATTTTTAAGTATGTAATGGCATGATCATATTCTGTTTCCAGTGGCAGAATATCTCTATCCTTGCTTGTAAGATAGCGAAAATACTGTCCCAGATAGCCTGCAAATTCTGCCGCCACCTCGTTTTCTTCATTCTCCATCATTGATCTTAAAAAGAAAAAGCTATTGTAGAGAAAATGCGGATTGATTTGAGCCTGCAGTGTTTTTAATTCCGCATGCTGAAGCATGATCTTCTGCCTGTAACTACTATCAATCAGTTCGTCTAATTGAGATGCCATATGATTAAAACCATTTGCCAGAATATTAAATTCCTGAGACCTCTGTTCATTTACCCTTGTGTTTAATTCACCTTTACCCGCCATTTGAAATGCGGAGGTCAGTTCCAGCACCGGCCGATTAACATAACGCTGAAGCGTATGCAGCAGTAAGGATAAGACGAACAAGGTAACAAGGCAGAACATAAGCATTCCGCTCAAAAGCATATCCGGAACCTTATTTAGCCGTATGGCAGGAATCAGCTGTACAAAGGAACAGTTAAGATCAGCACTGTAGGAATACATTACGATATACTTCCCTTGTGCCAGCTGTACCGTTTTCTGATTAATCCCCTCTTCCGGCTGCTCCGAAAAAAGAACCGCCAAATCCTCTTCTGAGAGCGTAATATCCCCCTTACTCATAACATAACGTTTGGAGCTGTGGTGATATAAAAGCGCATTCTTGCCGGAATATGTATTAAAAGCAGATAACAGATTCCGGATTGATTTTTCATCCAGGTGCACCGTCACCATCATATGTGCCACTGATGTTCTGTAGACAGAATCCGGATAAAAGACTCCTATATAAAACCGGCCGTCTACATCTACCAGCTTTTGCTTTTTTATTGCCTGAGCAAATTTATCAATCTCTGTCTCGCTAACATCCCGGATGTTAGAAACACCATTCCCCTGCCTTGATTCTAACTTTTTTCCTAACCGTCCAAAGTAAATATCCAGCTCATCAACCAACAAATTGGCATTAATTACAATGGCAACCTCTTCAAATATCTTTTTCAGCTCCCACTGGTACTCCATTTCACTTTTAAAATTATTCTTTCTCATTTTGGTATAGAAATTAATAAGAGAAGTACCATTTCTGACAAATAACTGTTCAGAAATGCTTGAACGAATCTGCGCAATATTTTCTTCAAAGGTCTCACACAGATAAATTACATTATTCTGTGCCGAAGAATATATTTCCTTTGAAACAACATGACGCCCCCACAGCGTAATGGATGCCTGAATGAAAAGTAATGAAATCAACAATATAAGAACGATAAAGACTAGCCTTCTGACCAAAGAAAAATTTTTAACCCCATCCATCTTCTCCTCCGTTAAGCCTGACCTAAAATATGTCATTTAATGTATATTATATCACATAATAGGTATCTTTTCGTAGATATTCCTTTTAATTGCTGGTGAATTCTGATCTGGTTAAGCTGCGATCTGGCCTCATCTGTGGTCATAATTGCTGGCCTTATCAAGATAATTAAATTATATACCTATTTCATATATTTGAAAATAAATCTAAAAATTTATGGTAAAGAATCAATAAAAATGTACCTTTTTCAGCCTTTTAAACCCTTTGATCAATTGATATAATAACTGGAAATGCAGCATTTTAAGGAGGAAAGGAGTGGTATTATGCAATTTATTGCCCATTTTGAGAAAATACCTGTTATAGACGATTATGATATTATAGTAGCCGGCGGTGGGGTGTCCGGTATTGCTGCGGCGCTCTCCGGCGCCCGTATGGGATACCGGGTACTTCTTTTAGAGAAGCAATGTTCCCTGGGAGGTCTTGCCACAACCGGTCTGGTTAACTACTGGGTACCTCTTTGCAACGGCAGGGGGAAAATGATCATTCGCGGCATAGCAGAAGAATTATTACATCTTTCCGTACAATATGGCTTTGATACATTTCCCGAAGCTTGGAAGCATGGCATTCCTGAAGAAGAAACTACCCAGCGCTGTGTCAGCCGCTTCTCCACCGGTCTCTTTTCTCTGGCACTTCTAAAGCTGCTTCGTGATACCGGGGTCACCATTCTTTATGATGCACTGGTATCTAAGCCACAAATGGATGGAAACCATTGCGAAGGATTGATCATTGACGGCAAATCCGGCAGAAGGCTCTATCGTGCCAAGGTAATTGTTGATGCTACAGGTGATGCCCATATTCTCAAGCTTGCCGGTGTTCCAACCATAGACGGAGAAAACTATTTAACCTATTGTGCAGACGGAATTACACTGGAAGGCTGCAGACAAGCAATAGAGCATCAGGATGTTGCCCGTGCATACTACCATCCTCATGGAGGAGCCGCCAATTTGCACGGTAAGGGACATCCAAAGGATCTGCCTCTCTTTCGCGGCTCTGATATGGAAACATTAAATCATTATCTACAGCTCAACCAGCTTATGTTGCTGGAAAATGAAAAAGACAAAGCGCGAACAGAGCGCAACATACATATGCTCCCTGGCATGGCACAGTTTCGGACTACAAGACGGCTGGATGGTAACGCAACACTTTCTGCTGAGGACTGTTACCGTCATCAGCAGAGTTCCATCGGAACCATCTGTGACTTTGAATACCGGGATCGTCTTTATGAAGTTCCCTACGGAACCTTGGTTCATGATGCTTATGATAACCTCATTACCTGCGGAAGAAGCGCATCCGGCACCGGCTGGGGCTGGGACGTACTCAGAGTAATACCGCCTGCCATTCTGACAGGTCAGGCTGCCGGAACAGCCGCTGCTTTAGCTCTTAAGCATAACACCTCAGTTCCTCAGGTACCAATCACTCCCTTACAAAAGACCTTATCAGATACAGGCGTCATGATCCACTTTGAGGATAGCTTGATTCCGAAAGATAGTACAAAGGATAATCATGCTGCACTTGCAGAACATATTTAGAGTAACTCTATGGAATAAGAAAAGACGTATCAATCATGTGATACGTCTTTTCTTGTTCTAGGCGACAAGCAGATTTGAACTATTTGAACAGCTTTTACCTTAAAAGTTATCAACAATATCAGCGCAAGATACGCCAAGGACAGGTCGTGCTGATCTACATAAAACTCACATCCCTGATTTCCTTTGAAATATTAATTATTCGTAATCCTATTCCTGGTATAAGAATGGCCAAATCACATAATACTGTCGCGAAGAATGCTGTGGGATGATAATACCACATGGATAGTCCGTTCTTGTCATATATGAGATCATTGAGCAGGGTCACTGAGACAATGCTAATGCCAACTCCTATCAATAAGCCTATTCCGTTCATACACAAGATCTCTGAGGCTACCTTATTGTAAATAGATTTCTTACGTATTCCAATCCCCTGCCTCAGCTACAGTCAGTGCTAATCTTTCGCTTTCCGCCTTCCCGCTTTCGGTGACGGTGATATAGTAGGTTCCTACCGGAATGTCATCCCCACTGCAGGTCAATGTAAGCGTTTTGTCCTTGAGTTCAGCGGTTACGCTGTGGTGAATTAACTCTGTTGTGTCATCTGCATATACCATATAGGTACCCTCCGGTGCTGTAGTCAATAGGAAGCTAATTTCCTTTTGTGTAGATGCCTTCTTGACCACGGCAGCATTACTTGCCACCGGTGTGGTAGATACAGTTCCACTCTCCTCACCCTCAGCCTTAGCTATTGTTGTCTCATTTTTACTTAGACCCAGAATAATAGTACCACACAAAGTAAAATACCAATTTTTAATAATCTTTTGTTCCTAACTATCCTCCTTTGTCATGTTGCTTTAATAAATATTTACTCCACGCTGGTTATTATCTGTCCGCCTGTTGATTCAAAGGTTACAGGAGCAGAGTAGACTACATTACCCTGGCTGTCCCGCATGATATACATCATGATAAATAAACCATCTCCGAGCTCGGTTTCTGAAAATGCAGTTTCGGGGGTCACTGTAATGGTGTCAACCGGAACGGCTGTCAGTTCGCCATCACCACTGATCGCAGTTGCATAATGTATTGTCTGGATTACATCACCTTCCACAAGATAGCGGAGAT
>JAJUHH010000158.1 GCA_029267975.1 Clostridiales bacterium | reverse complement strand
TAGAAACAACCTGCAGGTGAAATAAGAGTAAATTTTTGAAAGGAAGGAGTGGTTCCAATGGGCTATTAAAATAACTGAATAACTGATCAGAGTAAAAGTTGATGTTAACCGATAGATTCTATGATTTAATCATTTAGAAAGACTAACTATTAAAAGTCAAGACGAAAATCAATTATTTTAGATTGAATTGCAGAAATGCATTTCACAATATTTTGAACATTGAAAACTGCATGACAAATAGAGCATCTTTGCAGGTGCTCAAAAAGGAGATATTTATAGAAAAAAATTTAAGCTGCTTTGATGTAGGATAGACCTGATTTTTGTAGCTGGTAAATTACTCTGACGAGTTTTTTTGCTGCGTGTGAAATGGCGACGTTATAATGCTTACCTTCAGAACGTTTTTTCACTAAGTAAGCAGCAAAAGTCGGATCCCAGCGGCATACAAATTTTGCAGCATTGATTAAAGCATATCGGAGATATCTGGAGCCACGTTTTTCCATATGAGAATACGATGATTCCAATTGACCTGATTGATATGTAGAAGGAGATAATCCAGCATAAGCAAGTATCTTGTCTGGAGAATCAAATCTGCTGAAATCACCTATTTCAGCGATGATCATAGCACCCATGCGGTAGTTGATACCTGGAATGCTAAGAATTGGTGAATTGATTTCGTCCATGATGGATTTGATTTCTGATTCAATTTCAGAAATTTCAGAATCTAGCTCTCGAATTAATCGGATAGTATGCTTTAGTTCCAGAGATTTGGCAGGCATATGAGAGCCAATCGAGGTTCTTGCGGATTCTCTAAAAAGAATAGCGGTATCCCTGCTATAACGGCCTTTCGAAGATGCACTCAAGAGATTTGTTAACCTGGTCAAATGAACTGATGCTATGTCGGATGCACTTGAAAGTTCAGAAAGAAGCGCATAAACAGATGCCATATGAAGGGTAGGAACTAATTTCTCTAGTTCCGGGAATAGAATTGTTACCAGACGGGAAATAGATTGTTTGAGTTTCGCCCTTTCTTTCACTTTATCAAAACGATAACGAGTGAGTGACTTCAATTCTTCATTGTGGTAAGATGTATCTGAGTAGGACTTTAAGTTCACATCAGACATAAGCATTGTAGCAATCGTATGGGCATCAACTTTATCCGTTTTCGTCTTTCTAAGGCTTAGACTTTTTCTGTAAAGATTGGTATGTAACGGGTTGATAACAAAGGTGGTCAGACCTTTATCAAGAAGATATCCCAAGATGTTATAACTGTAGTGTCCAGTGGCTTCAAGGCCTACTTTTACTTTGGTTAAATCATCTGTAATGAATTGGATTTTCTGATAGAACTCATCAAAACCATCTCGGTTGTTAGGAATGGTAAAGGCTTTAAAAAGTACTTCACCATCTGAATTAGTGATAAAGCAATCATGCTTATCTTTGGCAACATCAATTCCTGCGTATATCATAGTAATACTCCTTTGAAATGTATTTGACACTGTTTGGAACCACTGGTACTCCCTGCGATTGTAACCTCGTTCTAAATAAACCGTCATGCGGTATCTAACTGATTAACAAATATACAAAGAGGCTGTGGTTGGAGCCTTTCTGAAACCATCGAGTGGTAGGAAGATTAGACCAATCCACAGTGTCTCCAAAAGTATAGCATACAGTCCTTGGAGAGGGACTATAAATACTACTACTATATAATACGAGGAAGAGAGAAATGGGTAGAACAATAGGAATAGATCTTGGTACAACAAACTCTTGTGTGGCTGTTGTGGAAGGTGGAAAAGCGGTAATTATCCCAAATGAAAAAGGAAATCGAACCACTCCCAGCGTTGTTGCATTTACGAAAGAAGGGGAGCGCCTTGTTGGTGAGCAAGCCGTCCGGCAGGCGGCAATCAACAGTGAACGGACGATCAGATCTGTTAAGCGGCATATGGGTACCAATTGGAAAAAAGAGATAGACGGAAAATATTTCACACCCCAGGAAATCAGCGCTATGATACTTCGCAAACTAAAAGCGGATGCGGAAGCCTATCTTGATGAAAGTGTTACCGATGCTGTTATCACCGTTCCTGCGTATTTTAATGATATTCAGCGTCAGGCAACAAAGGATGCAGGACGTATTGCCGGGCTGAATGTCTTACGTATTATCAATGAGCCAACAAGTGCCGCTCTTGCCTATGGACTGAATAATGGTACACCACAGAAGATCATGGTCTATGATCTTGGCGGCGGTACCTTTGACGTTTCAATCATTGAGATCGGAGAAGGTGTGATTGAAGTTCTTGCCACCAACGGAGACAATCATCTGGGTGGTGATGATTTTGATGAACGCATCACTAAGCGTCTGGTGGATGTGATAAAAAAGGAACATCACCTGGACATTCAGAAGGATTTAACGGCGTATTGGCGGGTTAAGGAAGCCGCTGAGCTGGCGAAGAAAGAACTGTCAAGCTCAGAAAACAGTTATATTACACTTCCCTATTTGACACAGATCCATGGAACTACCATTAATTTTGAATATACCCTTACGCGTAGAGAATTTAATGAGTTGACTCGCGACCTGGTGGAAAGGACTGCTATTCCTGTGCAGAATGCCTTGATTGATGCAGGAATCGCAGCCTCTGAGCTTAGCAAGATACTGCTGGTTGGCGGCTCCACAAGGATACCTGCGGTACAGGAAAAGGTAAGGGAACTGACGGGAATCACTCCTTCACAGAACATTAACCCTGATGAATGCGTGGCGCAGGGAGCTGCTGTTCAGGGAGATACGCTTTCCGGTGGTGGAGCACTCACCCTCTATGGCGGGAGTAATATTTTATTGCTTGATGTAACACCTCTGAGCCTCTCCATAGAAACAGTCGGTGGTGTTACTACACGGCTTGTGGAAAGAAATACGACCCTTCCGGTACGTTATTCTAAGATATTCACCACGGCAGCGCCCTATCAGCGTAGTGTGGAGATCCATGTGCTGCAGGGTGAGCGCCCCATGGCAAGAGATAATAAAACCATCGGAAAATTCAAACTAAACGGTATTAAGCCGGCTCCAGCCGGAGTTCCGCAAATCGAAGTCACCTTTGATATCGATGCAAATGGTATTTTGAAGGTATCAGCAAAAGACTTAGATAGCGGTAAGGAGCAGTCTATTATCATTACCGATAACGAGCGTATGTCTGATGAAGAAATCGAACAGGCAATACGGGATGCACAGAGGTATGAGATGCAGGATGGTACCCGCCGTCAGGCAATCGATGTTACCTATGAGGCCAATCAGTGCTTAAACCGTGCTGAAGCAGCACTCAGCAAGACGAAAAAGGAACTTCCCAAGGAAGAAAGAAAGCAGATCAAAGCTGATATTGCCGATTTGCGAAAGCAAGTCACAAAGGTAAAGCCGGACAAAATGACAGACAGTGATATATCATCGATACGCAATGCCATCATTCAGCTGAATATAAGCAGTGCAAACGCCTGCCGCTTAGCAGGTATTGACCCAGAAAGTAAATAAGGAGGACATAAAATTGCTTGAACTTAAAAAAATCACAAAAATATACCCGGCCGGGGGAGAAGATGTGGAGGCCTTGAAGGGGATTGATCTAAAATTCCGAGACAGCGAATTTGTCTCAATTCTCGGTCCTTCCGGCTGCGGTAAAACAACGATGCTAAACATTATCGGGGGTCTTGATCAATATACCTCCGGTGACCTTGTGATCAATGGCAGATCCACGAAAGAGTATAAGGACAGAGACTGGGATGCATATAGGAATCATTCTGTCGGCTTTGTATTTCAAAGCTATAACTTAATTCCCCATCAGTCAGTGCTGGCCAATGTTGAGATAGCGCTTACCTTGTCCGGAGTTTCCAAGAAGGAGCGGCGCAAGCGGGCAAAGGAGGCATTGGAGAAGGTTGGCCTTGCAAATCAGTTGCGCAAGAAGCCGTCAGATATGTCCGGCGGTCAGATGCAGAGAGTTGCCATCGCCCGTGCCATCGTCAACAATCCCGACATTATCTTAGCCGATGAACCAACAGGTGCGCTTGATACAGAGACCAGCCTTCAGGTAATGGATATACTGAAGGAGATTGCTAAGGATCGACTTGTGGTTATGGTTACCCACAATCCTGAACTTGCTGAAAAATATTCCACCCGAATCGTCAGAATGCTGGATGGCAAGATCACCAGTGATAGTATGCCCTTAAAGGAGGAAGAGATAAGGAAGGAAGCAGCAAAGTCTCAGAACAGGGAGGAGAATAACAGCCGTAAGAAAAAACCCTCAATGTCCTTTGGAACCTCCTTTGGATTATCACTGAAAAACCTGATCACCAAGAAGGGCAGAACAGCGTTAACCAGTTTTGCCGGTTCTATCGGTATTATCGGCATAGCTCTAATCTATGCAGTATCCCAGGGTACTACCACCTTCATAGACTCGGTACAGGAGGAGACCCTTTCTTCCTACCCTTTAACGATTGAAGCACAAAGCGTAGATGTATCCTCTTTACTTTCCACATTTATGGGCAAAGCCCAGTCAGTGTCTGAGCATGAGAACGATGCCATTTACCAAAAGGCAATGCTATATGAGATGATGAATGCAATGAATTCCCTTGAGACACAGGAAAACAATCTGAATGCATTCAAGGAATATATTGAGGAAGAAAGAGCGAAGGAAGACAGTGATCTCAGCACAGCCCTGGCAGGTGTACAGTATACCTATGATACTGATCTCCTCATCTACACGAAAAATGTGGATGGCACCATTATACAATCCGATACGGAAGCCATGACCTTAGAGCTTATGAAAAAGTATGTTGGTGTAGATATGTCATCTATGCTGGCCCTGCGTGATCAGACAGTGATGGGCAGTGCTTCCTCCCTGATGACCTCTTCCATGACTTTGTGGAAGGAACTGCTTCCCGGTGATAACGGAAAGCTTGTAAATGATGTAATTGAGAAGCAATATGATTTGGTATACGGAAGTTGGCCTAGCAGATATGACGAGATCATCTTATTCGTAGATGAAAATAATGAAATTGACGATATGACTCTGTATGCATTGGGATTAAAATCAGAAGAGGAAATTCAGAAGCTTATGGATGCGGCCATCAATCATACCACCGTTGATTATGAGGTACAGAAATGGTCCTATGAAGATATCTGCAACATGGATTTCCGTACAATTTTAAGCTCCGACAGCTACACCTACGATGAGAAAACAGGTACTTATACAGATCTTCGGGACAGCGAAACCGGATTAAAATACTTATATGACAATGGACTGGCGCTTCACGTTGTCGGTATTGCTAAGCCTAATACAAATTCCATCGCATCCTCAAGCAAAAGCTCCATCGGATATACCAGCAAGCTTACGGAATATATCATTGAGCATGCAGCCCAGTCGGATGCAGTAAAAGCTCAGAAGGAAAATCCTAATACAGATATTTTCACCGCTTTACCCTTTAAGGACCCAGATGGAAGCATATCAAATGAGAAAAAGGCAGAAGAGTTCAAAGAGTATCTTGCAGCACTTGATGTATCCGGTAAGGCAGCTGCCTACATTAAAATTAAGAGTATTCCCTCTGAGGAAGCAAGTGAGCAGTTTGTTTCAAGCACCCTGGCCAGCATGACGCGAGCAGATATGGAAGCTGCCATCGCACCTGCAATGGCAGAGCAGACAGGTATGGATGAGGCAACAATCAATGGATATATTACCTCCATGAGTGAAGATGATTTAAAGGAATTATTTACCCAAGCTTTGACTGAGCAGTTCCGTGCTCAATATGCTGCACAGGTTAGCCAGCAGATGAGCACGATGACCAGTGAGCAGTTGGCCGGTGCACTTGAGATGGAACTTACTCAATATACAGATGATCTGTGTGCCAAGTATTATGATGAGATTCTGGAATTCTCGGATTCTACCTATGAAGATAATCTGATAAAGCTTGGATGCGTTGATCTTGACAGTCCAGCATCCGTTAATCTGTATGCTTCCTCCTTTGCTGACAAGGATGTGATCAAGGATGCTATTTCAGAATACAACGAAAATGTTGACGACCTGGAGGAAATCAGCTATACGGACTATGTAGGACTTATGATGTCATCGGTTACAACGATTATTAATGCCATTACCTACGTTCTTATTGCATTTGTTGCGGTATCATTAATTGTTTCCTCTATTATGATCGGTGTTATCACCCTGATATCGGTACAGGAGCGTACGAAGGAAATCGGTATTCTGCGTGCCATCGGTGCATCGAAGAGGAATGTTTCCAGTATGTTTAACGCAGAAACCGTTATTATCGGCTTCACATCCGGTTTGCTTGGGGTGGTAATCACCTACGTGCTCTGCATACCAATTAATCTAATCCTGCATCATCTGACCGGTCTTAGCAATCTCAGTGCAATACTGCCATTACCGACAGCAGTAGTTCTGATTGTTATCAGTATGCTGCTGACACTGATTGCCGGTGTCATTCCGTCACGCAGTGCTGCTAAGAAGGATCCGGTTGTTGCACTAAGATCAGAGTAATACTTAAAAGAGTAATACCTGAAAGAGTAATTTTATTGGAAAAGAACACAGATATATAAAATAAAGGGTGTCCAGACATTGTGAAATCCAGATAGATAGGGGATTTCGGTGTTTGGAGCCCTTTTTTTATGGACCGTTCATTCTGCTATAATGCTATAATCTTCTATAGTTCATTGTTTTCATCTGTTAATTCATGTATAATATAGGAAACCAATTCGGCTTGAATAGTGATTGAAATACACTAGGGCAAAGGAAGCTGAATCGAGAAATGCTACAGTACAGAGAGAGTAAGGGAGATCTTCATGGGATATGGTAAGGCCTGATATGAAAAAGAAAACTATAATACTGATATTACTTCCGATAATTTCGCTTGGAGTTATCAT
>JAJUHH010000157.1 GCA_029267975.1 Clostridiales bacterium | reverse complement strand
TTCTAATTCCTTCATAAGTACTTTCCTTCCGGTGCAGTTGGTGTGAGAAGGCGTCGTTTTATGCGTATTTGCACTGTTTATTTTATCACTATATGAGGGTTTATGTAAACCCAACCAAGCACCCAGAAGAATTAGGTAATTGCAGGAAAGAGATGACACGAATAAATGGAAGTTGAATAAACTGTAATTGAGATAATGGATTACAGTAACAGTGCATAATCGCGCGATGGAGGTAAATATGTATAACTTCAATGATGAGACGGCTTCCTACGATGGAGTCCCCTACACGGATATTAACTGGTATGATGTAGTGGGTCAACCTTTTGGAACCGCCTCCCACTTTTCTGCTATCATTTTTGGCACTGCAAACAACATCGTAGATACACAGGGTGCTATGGCGATCGGCGGAGACTTTGTCAGCCCGCGTGGGTTAAGTATCAGCCTTGGTACAGGTCCAAACCTGGCCGGTACGGACTATGACCCGGAGATGGTACGCTTCTTGGTAGGAGGAAATGTGGCCATGCAGGGACCCTTGGTAGTTGCAGGCCATGTGGTAGTTGGCGGTAATTTCCGTGCTGCAAACGGAAGCACCTATTTAATCGGTAAGGATGGTACCAATGATCAGGTTCAAACTTTAACGGAACTATATCAGTCAGCAAATGGCAGCAGATACTGGAGGGTCAGTGATCGGGGAGACCACTATGTGATCTCCAGCTATGATACTCCCAGATATATCCCTGCAAGCAGGATCAATGCAGATGTAGGGCGCTTCTTTGAAGATGCCCAGGAGAGTATCAGCAATTTCCATGACTGTATCGTCGGATTGTCGCCCAATGGTACAGTAACAGAACAGTACCACCAGTGGATTTTACGCGGAAATGATCCCAGGCAGAACGTGTTTGTGGTTGATGCACGTCCGGGTGGCATACTAAATAAAGAGCTTCATTTGGATGTACCCCAGGGCAGCCTTGCTATTGTCGTCTTAAGAACCGGTGATAATGCGCATATTCAATATGGCTTATGGGGCAATGAAGGTATGGCAACCCGTACCTTATATGTTTTTGAAGATGCAAGAAACATTTTCATGGAGGTCCCTGCAGCAATCTGGGGAAGTATTTTAGCACCTCAGGCAATGTATCATGCACACCAGACGGGAGGAACCGTCTATGGTAATGCGGCGCTTGGAGGACTGGCAGTAAGTGCAAGCAGTGGTTTTGAGTTTCACCGGCGTACCTTTGTCGGTGGTGTGGTATGTGAGGAAGCAGCGGAAGTTGAGCCGGCACCTGCACCAGCGCCGGCACCTGCACCAATGCCTGCTCCTGCTCCCAGACCCATGCCGCAGCCAGCACCTGCACCAGCGCCGGCACCACAACCTGCACCAAGGCCGTCACCACAGCCTAGCCCTGCGCCACAGCCTACGCCCGCAGTAAGACCTGCACCGGCACCACAACCCGCACCAAGGCCGGTACCGCAGCCTATACCCATGCCGCAGCCAGCGCCCGCAGTAAGGCCTGCACCGGCACCACAACCCGCACCGAGGCCGGTACCGCAGCCTATGCCTATGCCGGCACCACAGCCTGCACCTACCTGTCCTCCATGTCCGGAAGGAGAGAAAACCTTAATTATTGAACCGATCCCGATTCCTATTCCGCTTCCCTGCGAGCCAGAAGAAGAGGAATGTAAGAAGGAATGCCTGATTGAACCCGGTGTCATCTTCGGATGCATCTGGGGCTGCAAGTGCTGCAATAATCATGATTGGGAAGTCCTCTTATACAAGGTTTGCGGCGATGGCAAGAAGCTTCTGGAGCGGACCAAATTAAGCTGCTGTGGCTGCTTTGAATTTAAGGTTCCCTACGACGACTATTATCTGCTTAAGATCTGTCCGCTGGGTCATAATATCAACTTTGCTGCCTGCAAGCCTATGCTGACCCTGAAAAATGTGGGAGTTATGAGTTTGATGATGGAATAGCATTGCGCACAGAAAGAAAAAGAGGTATACTCCACCTATAAAGTTCGTAAAGAAAGGAAGTTATAGGATGGCAAAGGTATATCTTTTTCTGGCAGAAGGATTTGAAGAAATTGAGGGATTAACAGTAGTGGATCTGCTTCGCAGGGCTGAAATCGATATTACAACCGTATCTATTACCGGCAAATTGACGGTTACCGGCTCTCATCATATAAGCACGATTGCGGATGTCTTATTTGAAGATGTTGATTTTGCACAAGGGGATATGCTTGTACTGCCCGGAGGAATGCCGGGGACTTTAAACCTTTTGGAGCATCCGGGCTTGGATGCAATCCTTCGGGATTTTGCAGCGAAGGAGAAGAAGCTTGCAGCAATCTGTGCAGCACCCAGAGTGTTGGGGATCAAGGGACTGCTGCAGGGAAAGAAGGCAACCTGCTATCCGGGCAATGAAACTTATCTGCAGGGTGCCGAGTATCAGGACTTAGCCGTTGTTGAGGATGGTAATGTCATTACCTCCAAGGGAATGGGTACAGCCATTGATTTTTCATTGACTCTGATCAGGCTATTGAAGGACTCCCAGGAGGCTGAGAAGATTGCAAAATCAATTCAGTACCGGCACTATAGCGAGTAAAAGGCATGAATTCATGCATTATCCAGATAGGATTATTATTTGTGAAGATTAATCATCCTGATAAGGCAGTACCTGCTTACGCAATAAGAAGAGGCAGGCCATATTCGGCAAGGCCATAAAAGCATTTACCAGGTCGGTTAATTCCCAGACCAGCTTCAAAGATAGAATGGAGCCAATAAAAATCATCACGATATAACAGAGGCGGTAGGTATTTATTCCGGATTTTCCGAATAGATATTCTACCGCTTTTTCTCCGAAATAGGACCAACCGATCAGGGTTGCAATTGCAAAAGCCACCAGGGACAGTCCCAGGAGGACACCTCCAAAGGGGATGGCATCAAAGGCTGCTGTGGTCAGCTCGGTAAAATTATAACCTTCAATGGAATTGGGATCCTTCAGGATATTTGCAATTATTACGATGCCTGTGACGGCACAGATTACAACCGTATCCCAAAAGGTGGCACTCATAGAGATTAAGGCCTGTCTGGAAGGCCTTGAGGTCTTGGCACCTGCAGCAGCGATGGCGGCCGAACCAATACCCGCCTCATTGGTAAAAAGGCCCCTTGCAATCCCAAAACGGGCAGCTGTCTGGATGGTGGAGCCAATAAAGCCTCCCGCAACGGCAGCAGGCAGCTTTGAGGGTAAAAAGGCGGATTTAAAGACGATTTCCAGGGCAGGAAGTACATAGGGGAGATTGAGAATCATCAGCAGCAAGCAGGCAGCAATATAGAATAAGCCCATGGCAGGGACCAGCTTACTGCAGAAGTTGCCGATGGATTTTATTCCTCCAACGATGACTAAGCCCACAATGACAGCGACAATCATTCCTACAAGATATTCCGGAAATCCCCATAGGGTATGTAAGGTCTGGGTGATTGCCCGGGCCTGGGTTGAGCAGCCAACGCAATAAGAAGCGATCAGAGTAAAGATGCTGAAGGCTACGGCCAGCCATTTCTTATGAAGTCCATACTCCAGGGCATACATAGGGCCGCCCAGGTAGGTACCGTCTGAGGTCTTTCTGCGATAGAGCACACCCAGGAAACACTCTGCATAAGTGGTTGCCATGCCAAGCACACCGGTAAGCCAACACCAGAAGAGGGCACCCGGCCCCCCTAGGGCGATTGCGGTTGAGACACCGACAATATTGCCGGTTCCGATGGTGGCTGCAAGGGTAGCGGACAGGGCGGCAAAGCTGCCTAAATCTCCTTCAGAAGACTCTTCCGTTACCAGGGAGAGGCGGACAGCCTTACCTACATGGCGTTGAACCCCTTTCAGCTTCAGAGTAAAGTAAATATGGGAACCGAAGATCAACATGGGAAGCGGAATTCCCCAAAGAAAATTATTTGTGTTTTTTAAAAATTCCATCATAAAAGAGGCCTATCCTAATCAGCTTTCTATATGTATATGCTGATAGGCGGCCTCATTATTTGTACAAATTTATAGAGCTTATGGATCTGTTACAGCAGGGATTTCACAATGGTCTCAAAGCCCATGGAGTGGGAGGCTTTCACAAGGATGGTATCCTGCTCCTTTAATAAGGAGGAGAGGGAACCCATCAAGGCATCCTTGTTTTCATAATAGAATACCTGCGAGGAAAAAGCGTGAGGGTGAGCTTCTAATTCACGGAGGGCATTGTCATACATATGCCTGGATAAGCTGCCAACACAAAGAATCAGGTCGATGGAGGAGGAGACAGCGTAGGTACCAACCTCACCGTGCAGGGCATATTCGTTTTCCCCCAGCTCAAACATATCGCCGAGTATTGCAACCTTTCTGGTATCTGCCATCTTCAGAAGGTCAATAGCAGCTTTCATAGATACCGGATTGGCATTATAGCAGTCATCTATGATGGTCCACTGATCGGTACGGATAATATTGCTCCTGCCGCCCACAGGCTTAACGCTGGCTATGCCGGCAGCAATCTCAGAATCCTCCATATGAAGAAGACTTCCGACTGCTGTGGCTGCAAGAGCATTCATCACCATATGCTCTCCCGGAAGAGGGATTTCAGCAGTAAAGCTGCCCTTACTATGCTGTATAGTGCAAATGCTTCCAAAGAGGCCCTTTGTCACAACATTGCTTGCATAAATGTCATTGGAAGTACCAAAGCCAAAACGTCTTGGTTTGCGTCCCTTTACTTCCTTTAAGGTGCTCAGCATGTCATCATCACCATTGACACAGACAAAGCCATTCTCATTCATGAAGTCAAAAATCTCTGACTTGGCCTTCAAGATTCCTTCCCTGGAGCCTAAATTCTCCAGGTGGCAGATGCCGATATTGGTAATAACACAGATATCGGGTCTTGCAAGCTCGCTTAGGCGGTGCATCTCACCAAAATTGCTGATCCCCATCTCCAGAACAGCTACCTCATGGTGATTCCGAATACGCAGGATGGTTAAGGGGAGGCCGATTTCATTATTAAAATTTCCTTCAGTTTTTAGCACCTGATACTTTTGGGCAAGAACACTGCTGATAAATTCCTTGGTACTGGTCTTTCCGACACTGCCTGTAATCCCCACAACTGTGACGGCGAGCTGACTGCGGTACCAACGGGTAATATCCTTCAGTGCCTCAAAGCTATTCTCCACCAGAATACAGGGACCTGTTGCATGCTCCGGAAGTCTTTCACAGACAGCAGCCATGGCACCTTTCTCAAAAACGTCGCCAATAAAGCTGTGACCGTCCACCCGGGCTCCTACAGTAGCGATAAATAGATCATCCTTTTCAACCTTTCGGGAATCAAGGGTCACAGCGGCAATCTCTTTCTCAGGATCATAAGTTCCGATCAGTTTTCCCTTACAGGCAGCAGCAATCTGTTCTAAGTTCATATTCTTCATATTTTTTCTCACTTCCTGGCATACTAATTCCAATGATTTCTTCTTACGATTATTTATATTTTGCTAAAGACAATTCAATGATTTTTTCACAAAGGGAAGCAAAATCCATCCCGATTGCTTCCGCTTCCTGAGGCAGCAGAGAGGTAGGCGTCATACCCGGCAGGGTATTTGCTTCCAGACAGTAGTGCTCGTTAGTTTCACTCAGCATAAAATCCATGCGGGCATAGGTTTTTAAACGAAGAGCGGCAAATACATCCTCAGCAGTTTTCTGCATCTTTCCTGCAATCTCGTCACTGATGTTTGCAGGGCAGGTTTCAATGGTGCTTCCTGCCTGATATTTATTTTTATAATCATAAAAACCATTCAAAGGGGCAATTTCAATTACCGGCAGAGCCTTACCGTCTATAACACCAACCGAGAATTCCCGGCCCTTGATGTACTGCTCAATAATAACCTCATTACCGTAAGTAAATGCATTGGCCAGTGCAGCATCCATTTCCACAGGGCTGTTGACGATAGATACGCCGACGCTGGAGCCTCCGTTGCTAACCTTAACAACGCAGGGGTAGAGCTTCCATTCAAAGGAGGTTCCCTTCTTAACGCGGATTCCCTGAGGTGTGGGAATATGATAAAATGCAAAAATCTCTTTGGAGATGGCCTTATCCATAGCAAGTGCGCTGCTGGTATAGTCAGTTCCGGTATATTTAATTCCCAAAAGATCAAAGGCTGCCTGCAGCTTGCCATCCTCACCATTCTCCCCATGCAGGGCAATAAAGACGATATCTGCCCTACTGCATATATCCAGTACGCCGGGGCCGAAAAAGCTGTCGGAAGATATTGTTCTTAAGGATTTTATTTGTGATATATCAGGATTTTGCTCTTTCACGGCGCCGATATTTGCCGCCCAGTCCTTCTCTATGTTAAAAATATCAGTAGTATCACCCTCATAACCTAAATACACATCCAGCAATACCACCTTATGTCCCTTACTTTTCAATGCTTTGTAAATCATCATTCCTGAGGAGAGGGAAACATCTCTTTCACTGCTGATTCCTCCTGCTAAAACCGTTATATTCAAAGTAATTCCTCACTTTCGCTTAATCTTCATATGCAATCAGTATAGCGCAATCGGATATTTAAGTAAAGTGATTATGAAGGAATGAGCACTATTGAGCACATAGATAGCACTAAATGCCCGGCCGCTTATTTGCTCCAGGAGGCCTGGCAATTAAGTGGATTTGGAAACAATAATTACCATCATAAAATTCATTCTTCTGTTTTGTGCCAAGCTGCTGGATCGTGATCGAGGCGGCCAAATTACCGGCGGCGGCGGCTTCGACATCGGTCGCGCCACAGAGCAACGACGCGACGATGGCCGCTGTGGCGCTATCGCCGGCGCCCACCGTGTCAATCGGACCTGATATCGAGTACGCCGGCGCCACATCGGATGAACCGTCCGGCCGAGCGACCAAAATTCCGCGCTC
>JAJUHH010000156.1 GCA_029267975.1 Clostridiales bacterium | reverse complement strand
ATTTTTTAATCCGAGCATTATCTGTAAGACCATTATACTATAATTTATTAGTAAAATATACAGCTTAACCTAGATAAAATGGAATTTAGTCTTCACAGTGGAATTTAACTTTACACTGGAATTTAACTTTTCATTCAACCGTTTTGGAAGAAAATATGAAAGGCAGGACCTAGAGTAATGTTACATAGCAGCATCAATATCGGATTTTCAGTAATTGAATAGAATAAAATATAGAAGAGCTGATTACAGAGGTTATCTGAATGCAGAATGATACCATGGATACTGCAGAGGAATTTCCATATGATACTGAAATTATTGCAATGAATTTATTCGTGCCTTGGGCGATCGATATTAGCAAGGATGGTACTTTGTATGTGACGGAACGCTCTGGCCGTATATGGGTTTTAAGAGATGGTGAATTCTTACCGGAGCCGCTCATTACCTTTGAAAGTCCCTTTGTCAGTGTGGGAGAAGGGGGACTCCTGGGATTGGCTCTGGACCCGGATTTTGAGCAGAATCATTATATTTATGTGATGCATTCCTATACAGAAGGAGGAAGCAATTACTCCCGTGTGGTAAGACTTTTGGAAGAGGGGGATAAGGCAAGGATTGATTCTGTATTGATTGACCGGATTCCGGGAGGCAGAACCCATCTGGGTGGTCGAATCAAGGTAGGGCCGGATGGAAAATTATATATTACCGCCGGCGATGGAGGCAATCCAAGGCGGGCTCAGGATCTTGCAAACCTGGCAGGGAAGATTCTGAGAATCAATCTGGACGGAAGCATACCGGAGGATAATCCCTTTGAAGGATCACCGGTTTATAGCTATGGGCACCGCAATCCTCAGGGACTGGCCTGGAATAGCAATGGCCTGATGTATGCGTCAGAGCACGGTCAGACGGCACATGATGAGATCAATATCATAGAGGCAGGTGCTAACTATGGCTGGCCCATCGTGGAAGGTGACCGTGCATCTGAGTTCACTAGCCCCATCATTACAAGCGGATCTGCTACCTGGGCCCCATCCGGGATTGCCTTTATCACTCAGGGACCCTGGCAGGGCAGACTTGTGGCAGCTAATTTAGCCGCAAGGCAGCTTTTATCCATAGCTTTGGGCGAGGATGGAACTCAGGTTATAGAGCTGGAGCCATTTCTGGTGAATGAATATGGCAGGCTGCGGGAGGCATATGAGGCAGCAGATGGTTCCATTTATCTGACCAGCAGCAACAGAGACGGACGAGGGAGCTTTCCTCAGGCAGATGACGATAAGATTATAAGGCTGATACCAAGAGGCTAAAGGTCTGAAAAAAGTTCCAGGCAAGATATACACGGTCTGGAACTTTTTATATTCATTCATAATCATCTACAAATTAAAACATTAAAATTATTCGCTTCGGCTTCTCTTGCGGTTACGATTATAATTCAGGTACTTCATATATGCCACCAGGCGAAGCTTTAACTCCGCAAACATTCCACCCAGGGTGTAGTCACGGTTATTGTCAAGCCTTGGTATAATAATAAATACCGCACAGATTCGCAGCAGTACTGATACTGCAATCATGAACTTATAACGGTCTGTGATGACAGCGCTCAGGGTGACACTCTTATTGATTTCCTCTAATATCATGCCCCCAAAGAGGATTCCGAGGAAGGAACCAATCAGAGAGGTAAAGCAGGAGAAGAAGGCTACATAGGAAGGACGCTGATCATCCGGGGAGGCTGACAGCTGCAGTCCGGTAGCCGCCAGGTTAGCGCCACACCAGAAGGCTGCACCCAGCAGATTGTGAAGCAGAGTGGGCCATATATTGCCTGGAGTGGAGAGGAGGTAAAAAAGTGGTGTCAGGGATGCGACCACACAGGCACACCACAATACCGGTTTACTTCCAAAGTGATCCAAGAGCTTTCCCCAGTAGGTTACGCATAAAATAGTAATGGCAGCGGCTGTAACATTGCTGCACAGGGTATATTGCATATAGGTTAAGCCCATCTCCGTAATGGCATATCTGGCTAGATAGGCACCGCACATATTGGCAGTAAAACTCCAGGCAGTCCAGAATATCATAAATTTAAAAAAGGGTTTATTGGAAATGATCTGCTTGCATACCGGAATGATTTTTAGGGATACCGGAGGGGTCTTATAAACCTCTTCCATAAAGAAGAAGCATAACATATCAAGCATACCAAAAATGGCTGCCATAATAATTACAATGGTATAACCGGTGACACCTGGCAATCGATCAAGAATATAAGCAACCAGAAGGCCCATACTTACGCTGGCGACGGAAGTGATCAGGTCCCGCTTCGATAGCCAGCGGCCGCGTATTTCAATGGGTACCAGGTCCGCCATCCAGGGCATCCAACTGACATTGATATAGGAGCTGTAGGCAGAAGAAACACCGATTAAGAAGATGACGGTCCATAATCTCAGCCAATCCGGATCAGGGGGGACAAAAAAGGGAACCAGACCTATAAATATCCAGAGCAGCCTGGAGAACATTCCATAGGTCATGATGTATCGTTTTCGCTTTTGCGTACGGCTAACCCGAGCTGCAAAGGGAATCTGAAGCAGGGCAGCTGCCAGAGGAATTGCAGTCAGAAGACCATAGACAAAATCACCTGCACCCAGATACTTGGCATATCCGGTAAGGGAAGAGCTGCCGCTGGCAGAGACAACACCCCAGAGGGTACCGAAGGCATTCGCAAAATTCATAAGATAGATACTACGACGGATTTCCGGCAGTAAGCCTGCCTCATCAAATAATTTTTCAAACGGCTTTTTCATTATTATGTAGTCATAACCTTTCTGGAAAAGATGGAGTAAGGTATTTTCGCCCACTGATAGTTTATTATATAGCAGCAGGGAGATGAAGTAAATGTGTATTTTCATCTCCTATTTGTATTATACTGAGGAAATATTTATGCTCGAAATCTCCATAAAGTAGAGGCCCGGGTTAAGGTTTACAGGCCAGCTAGAATAATGGATGTGAACATTAACTGGCCGAAGAACTATGTTAATTTTTTAGCTATTGAAACTTGAAACCATTTGCTTTACAATGAGATAGGCGAAAAGTATCATGAAATACCATATTTTAATGAACTAAGGATGTGTCTCATGTCATATAAGGATTTACACACATTTATCAAAGAATTAGACAAGATGGGCGAACTGAAAAAAATTACGGCAGAAGTATCGGCAGAACTTGAGATTACGGAGATTACGGATCGAATCTCCAAGGCTCATGGTCCTGCTTTATTATTTGAGAAGGTGAAAGATTCTGCCTACCCGGTTCTCATCAACGCCATGGGAAGCTATCGTCGGATGAGCCTGGGCTTAGGCGCCAAGGATCTGGACTCCATTGGAGCGGAGATTGAACAATATCTGGAGCTGGGTAATTATCTCTCTCTGCGAGGACTGCTAAAAAGTATTCCCCGCCTGCTCCGTCTCCTTTATGTATTCCCGAGAAAGAGTCGGCTGCGGGGCAGTTGTCAGGAGGTCATAGAAGACGAGGTGGACTTAAGTACCCTTCCGGTGCTCCACTGCTGGCCGGAGGATGCCGGTCGTTTTGTTACCCTACCACTGGTCTTTACCAAGGACCTTAAGTCAAAGCGTCAGAATGTAGGCATGTATCGGCTGCAAATCCTTGATAGGACAAGCACCGGGATGCACTGGCATAAGCATAAGGATGGCTCGGAGATCTATGCTACCTATAAGGAACGGGGCATGAAAATGCCGGTCAGTGTGGCCTTGGGCTGTGACCCTGCCATTACCTATGCAGCAACTGCTCCCTTGCCCAAGCAGTTGGACGAGATGATGCTTGCAGGATGGCTTCGCAGGTCCAGAGTGAAGCTGGTAAAATGCATTACCAATGATATTTATGTACCGGCCAATGCGGAATTTATTCTGGAAGGTTATGTTGATCCTCAGGAAGAGCTGGTATTGGAGGGACCCTTTGGAGACCATACAGGTTATTACTCCCTGGCGGACTACTATCCAAGATTTCATGTGACCTGCATTACCCACCGCAAAAACGCCATCTATCCGGCAACGGTGGTAGGAAAGCCTCCTATGGAGGATTGTTATATGGCCAAGGTTACCGAGCGAATCTTTCTGCCGGTACTGAAGCTGACCATACCTGAATTAGTGGATATCAACCTGCCACTGGAAGGGGTATTCCATAACTGCGCCATCCTCTCTATCAAGGCCCATTATCCGGGCTGCGCTTATAAGGTAATGAACTCTGTCTGGGGAATGGGACAGATGATGTATACCAAGCTGATCGTGGTTGTGGACGAAACTGTAGATGTACAGGACCTTGCTAAGGTGCGGGACGCCGTATTAAATAATGTCAGGGGCAGCAGGAATTTGTTTATCGCGGAAGGCCCCTTAGATGCACTGGATCATTCCTCCAACCGTGCCCTTTATGGCAGCAGGTTAGGAATTGATGCCACAGGCTATGATATAGACAAGCCTGATCAGGAGAGGGCAAATGCTTCTCAGATAACCAATAGCTATCATATATTATCGATTACAAAAGAAAAACCCTGGCAGGGAAGAGATGCCATAGCAGAGTATATGAAGCACTCCGGAGATAAATTTGTCATTGCCGTGGACGGGGATGTCGATCCTAGGGATCTGTCTACAGTCATGTGGAAGGTATTCAATAACATTGATGCCAGGAGGGATTTAGTAATCAATGGCGACAGGATTGGTGTGGATGCCACGAAAAAATGGAGCGAAGAAGGACTGACCCGGGCATGGCCCAAGGATATCACCATGACGGAGCAGATGAAGCAGAAGGTAAGTGAAAGGTGGAAGGAATATGGCTTTGAGTAGGATAGTAAGTAAGCTTTATAATAAGATAAAGGAATATGGGAAGCTGGTCATGTTCTCCCATACCATTTTCTCCTTCAGCTTTGCCCTGGTCTCCATGCTGTTGGCTGCCCATGGGCTTCCCAAGCTTTCGACTCTGATCTGGATCCTTGTCTGCTTTATGGGGGCAAGAACCGGTGCCAATGCCATTAACCGGGTGATCGATGCAGAGATCGATGCCCGCAATCCAAGAACAGCCGGCCGCCAGATACCAAAGGGAGAGGTGAAGAAGACAGAAGTGATCATCTTTACGGGGATTTGCTTTCTGCTGATGCTCTTTGGGGCATATAAACTGAACTGGATTTGCTTTGCCCTGTCTCCGCTTGCTTTATTTCTTATGATTATATATTCCTATTGCAAGCGCTTTACCTTCCTATGTCATCTGGTACTGGGAGTGACCTGTGCCTGTGCACCGGTAGGAGCCTGGCTGGCAGTCACCGGAGAGCTGTCCTTCCTTCCGCTTTTTATGGGGGCAGCCAATACCTTATGGGTAGCCGGTTTTGATATTATTTACGGCGCTCAGGATTATGAATTTGACCGGGCCAATGGTCTGCATTCCATACCAGCCAAATTCGGTGTAAGGAATGCTCTGCTGATTGCTGCTTCTTTTCACGTGATCACCCTCCTATGCCTGATTGCAATAGGTCTATTGTCAGGGGAACTGGGACTTGTTTATTATATCGGTCTTCTTCTGATCGCCGCTTTATTTATCGCGGAATACCATATCATCTCTCCTACGAATTTAACTAATGTAAATATTGCATCCTACAGCATCAATCAGCTGGTTAGTATTGTTCTGCTGGTATTTGGTGTAGCGGATGCTCTGATCTTTTGACCATGAACTATATGGAAGTGGAGCGAACAATGAAAAAATTAGTAAAGACTAATTTAATAAAGAACTTAACCAAGATGAATTTAATAAAGATAGACTTAATGAAGTACTTAGTTAAGAATGATTTAAAGAAAAGCCTGCTTAAAATAACAGCCCTTGCTTGTATTACAGCCCTTTTCCTGACCGGCTGTTCAGCAAAGAAGGAAAGCGCACAAGATCAAGCCGGCTTGCAGGAATCAACGACAAAAGCGGAAGATGAAGTACTCCTTCGGATTGGAATGATGTCTTCCTCTGATGTGATTCCCTTTGTACTGATCAATGAAAAAGGGCTGGCGGATAAATATCAGCTGGAGCTTCAGCTGGAGACCTTCTCCTCAGCCAAGGACAGAGATGCTGCCCTGCAGGCGGGTGAGCTTGATGGTGTAATCACAGATTATATTGGTATCTGTATGTACCAAAATGCCAACTTAGATGTAAGGATTACAGGCATTACGGACGGCGATTATATCCTGATGGCCGGTAAGAATACCGGAATTAGTGATATCAGCCAGATCAAGGGGAAGAGTATTGCAATCTCTGAGAATACCTTAATTGATTATACCATGGATCAGATTCTTCAGAATAATGGCCTTGCCAGTGACGATGTGGTGAAAGAGATTGTTCCCCGCATCCCTGACAGGCTGGAGCTGCTTCGAAATGATAAGATTGATCTTGGTCTCATGCCTGAACCCTTTGCAACCATCGCTCTGAAGGATGGTGCTGTGTTCTTAGGCAGTGCCAATGCGATTGGCTTGTATCCGGCGGTATCTGCCTTCACCGTGGATGCCTTGGAGGAGAAGTCAGCTGCAATCAAGAAGTTCTACCTTGCTTACAATGAAGCAGTGGATTATATGAATCAGACCGATCTGAGTGAATATGAGGAGACGGTAATCAAAGCAGTCGGATATCCAGAAGAAATGAAGGGGAAGATTGAAGTGAAAGCCTTCAGAACAAGCACCCTTCCTCCCAGGGAGGATGTAGAGGATGCCATTGCCTGGGCCAGTGCAAGAGGACTTTGCAGTGCGGACCTTACCTATGACCAATTAGTATATGATGTGAATACGAAGTGAGAATAGATTGAGTGTAAAAGCAAGGGGAGCGTAATGTTTCGTATTGAACATGTTTCTATCCAATATAAGAATAATAATAAGGATACCCTTCCGGTGATAAGAGATCTTTCCATGCAGAT
>JAJUHH010000155.1 GCA_029267975.1 Clostridiales bacterium | reverse complement strand
GGGGTAACGGTGATATCACCCAGGAGAAAGCTTTCATTGGGTTTCACAAAATGATAAAGTTCCTTCGGCACCTCACCAAGACTTTTTATCCTCGCTAAAGCACATACCGTCTCATAGGTAGCATAGATCGGTATGTTGTATTTTCGTGCCAGTATTCCAAGTCCGGATATATGATCCGAATGCTCATGGGTAATTAATATTCCCTGAAGGGTATCCGGTAAAATATCTATCCCATTAAGTCCATTTTCAATACGCTTTGCACTGATTCCGGCATCCACCAGGAGATTGGTACCCTGGCTGCCGACAAAAACGCAATTTCCACTGCTGCCGCTTGCAATACTGCATAGTTTCATAATCGTAAGTACCTTTCCACACAAGTGCAAATAAGGCTGTCATGACCTGAATATTATGTAAGCTTATTCACACTTTTTTATGTTACGAGCTGTTTCAGTACGGCTCATTATATTCTTACTGAGTATCCCTCATTTTTTTCGTTTTGTCAAGAAAATTAAGAGGGCCTTCATTGTTATTTTACCTTTTGCTTCCTGTTCTCCGGCCAGTTCTTGCCGTCCACAAATCTGGCAGTTACCATGGCGCATACCGTGTTACCGGTAGAGTTTAATACGGTAGCGGGAGCATCAATGATTGTACTGATGACAGCAATGACGGGAAGTGCTTCCGGCGGAAAACCATAGATACTGAGAATAAGCATCTCACCGATCAAACCACCTCCGGGGATTGCTCCCATTACCGCTCCTACTAAGAAGGCCACACAGAGGATGGATAAAAGGGCAGGAAGATTGGTAATATCCTTACCAAAAAGTCCGAAGAGGAAAACCACCTTCATAACACCGCCGATCACGGAACCATCCTTATGCGTATTTACACCCAAAGGAATCACTGTCTCTGCAATATCATCCGGAACACCGATCTTCTTGGTAGCATCCAGATTCACCGGTATGGTAGCTGCGCTGGAACAGGTTGCCAGGGCTGTTACCGTAGGGGCAATGGCATTCTTCCAGAAGGCCTTTACACCTGCTTTGCCTGCTGCTACATAGGCATAGATACTAAAGAAAAGGAAATAGTTAATGACTGATAACCCAAGGTAAAGCAGAAATACCTTGAGGTAGCCCTCTAAAATCTGCGTTCCCAGCTGACCGATGATGGAGGCAAAGTAGCAGGCTAGACCGATGGGTGCATAGTACATAACAATCTTCACCATCTTCATCATAACCTGGGATGCCCCATTTAAGAACTCTCTCACCGGTTTTGCCACATCGCCTGCCAGGGTGGCAGCGATACCAAACATAACTGAGAATATGATCAATTGAAGCATCTTGCTTCTTGAGAACAGTTCACTGAAATCACCAACCGTGATGGTATTCACTAACTGCTGGGGCAGGGATAACTGACTAGCTTCGGCAGCAATTTCTTCCCCTGAGCCAGATAATATGTTGCGGATCGTGTCTTCACCCAGACCCTTCGTAGGATCAAAGAGTAAAACGCCCACAAGTGCTAAAATGCCGGAGATCAGAGCTGTGGAGATAAAGATAATCGCTACGTTGATGATGATCTTTCCTAGCCGGTTGACACCACTCATATTGGCAATGGCTGAAGTAACACTAAAGAAGACCAGCGGAACAATCAAGGTAAACATCAGGTTCAGGAAAATCTGGCCGAAGGGCTCCAGCACCTTGGCATCCGGCCCCATGATCACACCTGCGATCCCTCCGATGATAATGCCAAGCAGCAGTATTAAGGATGATTTGTAATTTTGAATTAAATTTTTCATACAATAACTCTTTAACATCTACCCTGGATATTGGGTAATGTTAACTCCTCCCTCTAATTTTTTTGCATCTTCGTACCTGCAGGTACAGTCATGCTTGATACCCCTATTATACCAGCATTATTTGCTAATGAAATCTACATTATTGTCAATTCCTATGCGTATCGTGCTGTCTTAATCAATTAGTTTCTTAATTTGCTCCTCCAGATCGGCGATCTCACCCACATTTTCGATAGATATCTTAAATCTGCTGCGGAAGTCCTCCTCCTTGCTCTGATTACTCATGATGCTATTTATCTTCTGATCCGTAAAATAACGGGTCTTTTTAAGCCATTCCCGGCGTCTTTCCTCCGGTGCATAAACATACCAGACTTCATCACATACTGCATCATAGCCTGATTCTATCATCAAAGCCGTCTCGATGATCACATAAGGGACATCCTTCTGCTCTCTGTGCTGTTCAATCACACGCTTCACTTCAATCAGTACCTTGGGGTGGGTGATGGCATTCAGTTTAAGGAGCTTGTTCTTATCTTCAAATGCAACAGCTGCCAGCTTATTTCGGTCAATCCTTCCATCCTCAGCCAGAATACCTGTACCAAAGTACTCCACAACCTCAGGATAGCTGACTCCGTCAGGTTCCATCTGTGCCTTGGCAATGGCATCTGTATTAATAACCACTGCACCATACTTTTCTTTCATGATTTGTGTTACCAGGGATTTGCCGCTGCCAATCCCTCCTGTTATTCCGATCACTTTCATTCGTTTTCACCTTATTGATTTATCCTCTTGCTTATTTGGCTTCGAACCAGTTCTTTCCTTCCTTCACTTCTGCTTCCAGAAGAACCGACAACTCTGCAGCTCCCTGCATCTCCTCCACCATAATCCCAGCAACCTGCGCAATTTCATCCTTGTGCGCTTCTACCAGAAGCTCATCGTGAATTTGCAGAATCAGTCTGGACTTAAAATGCTCGTCCTTTAATCTTTGGTTAACACGAACCATTGCAATCTTAATAATATCTGCCGCTGTTCCCTGGATGGGGGAATTCATTGCCACTCGTTCCCCAAAGGAGCGCTGCATGAAATTACTGGAGGTCAGCTCCGGAATCGGTCTCCTGCGTCCAAAGAGGGTAGTGGAATAGCCCAGCTCCTTGGCATCTGCCACCAGCCGGTCAAGGTAGGATTTTACCTTAGGATAGGTTTCAAAATATTTGGCGATATAACGCTCTGCTTCTTTTCTTGAGATATTTAAGTCCTGACCCAGGCCAAAGGAACTGATTCCATAGACTATACCAAAGTTCACGGCCTTGGCACTGCTTCTCTGTGCTGGGGTTACCTCTTCAAAAGGAATATGGAAGACCTCAGAAGCTGTTATCCTATGGATATCCTTAGCCTCACGGTAAGCGTTGATCAAGCGTTCGTCCTCAGACATGTGGGCCAGGACCCTAAGCTCGATCTGAGAGTAATCCGCATCCAGGAATACATAGTCTTCCTCTGGAATAAATACCTTGCGGATCTGTCTTCCCAGTTCCATACGAATAGGAATATTCTGCAGATTCGGATCGGTGCTGCTGATTCTTCCTGTAGCAGCAATGGTCTGATGAAATTTACCGTGAATACGTCCGTCTTCCCGAATATATGCAGCCAATCCATCGGCATAGGTGGACTTCAGCTTCGTCAGCTGACGATACTCCAGGATCATGGCAACCACCGGATGCTCATTCTGAAGCTTCTCCAGGATATCCGCAGAGGTGGAATATCCGGTCTTGGTCTGCTTTCCGCCGGGTAGCCGCAGCTTTTCAAAGAGGATCACACCAAGCTGCTTTGGCGAATTGATGTTAAACTCCTCTCCAACCAGAGCGTAGATATCCTTCTCCAGCTTGGCAATACCGATCTGCAGATTGTCCCCGTATTCCTTCAGGGCTTCTTTATTCACACGGATACCTCTGCTCTCCATGTCATAGAGGGTATAAATGAGAGGCATCTCAATCTTCTCAAAGAGCTCCTGCATACCAGCCCGGAACAAGAGCTCCCGCAGGCGCTCTGCAGCCCGATAGGCAATATAAGCACTGTAGCAGGCAAAGGCCAGAAATTCCTCCTTCTTCTCCTCCACAGCCTGAGTCAGGGATACCTTTCCCAGTAAATCCTCTCTGGAAGGAACGGTCATATTGAGATAATCCCTTGCAATATCATCATAATGATAGGTATCCGTCAGGGGATTAAGCAGGTAGGCTGCGATTGCCGCATCAAATACACTGTCCTTTTCCGTAGCCTTAAGAAAAGGCAGCTGCTCCTTCAGTCCGATGGTTGATAAAAGATAAGCCTTTCTGGCAAGCTCTGTTGCCTTATCGCTTAGATAATCCCCGGTGATCATGCCTCCCACCCGGATCAAGTATACCGCTTCCTCCTCCTTACACAGGGAAAGGCCAAGGATCTGATTATTCTCGATCAGCATCTGAAGACCTACCGGATGGGCTCCCTTTTCTGACATTTTCTCAAAGACCTGATCAGCCTGCCCCAGCTCCTCCACAAGGATAAAGTGCTTCTCAATTCCTGTTGACCTGTCCACCGCTTCTGTTTGAAAGCGGGAGAGCAGGTTCTTAAACTCCAGTCTTTTGAATATTTGATAAACCTCTTCATTGAAGAGATTATCCAGGGTAGCTTCCTCTATATGAAATTCAATATCACATTCCACGCAAATGGTTGCCAATTGTTTGGACAGGAAGGCAAGCTCTTTGTTTTCTCTTAAGGAGTTGGTTACCTTGCCAGGTGACATCTCCTCCAAGTGCTCATAAATATTTTCCATGGATTGATAAGTTTCAATCAGTTTAGCTGCTGTCTTCTCACCAACTCCGGGGACACCAGGAATGTTATCTGAGGTATCTCCCATGAGACCCTTCATGTCAATAAACTGCTTGGGGGTCACATGATAGGTATTGTATACATCCTGCGCAAGATAATCCTCTATCTCTGTTCCGGTCCTCTTTGTCTTTGGAATTCGAATCTTGATCTTATCACTTGCCAGCTGCAGCAGATCTCGGTCGCCCGAGATGACAGATACCTGGTCCCCTGCCGCCTCTGCCCGGGTAGCCAGTGTACCGAGAATATCGTCAGCTTCATATCCCGGCTTTTCAAGGATAGCAATCTTCATGGCCTTTAAAACTTCCTTCATCAGAGGAACCTGAGCATGCAGCTCCTCCGGCATTCCTTTTCTCGTTCCCTTATAATCGGTGAACATCTCATGCCGGAAGGTAGGATGATGGGTATCAAAAGCCACCGCCAGATAATCCGGCTTCTCCTCCTCCAAAATCTTAAACATAATATTAATGAATCCAAGAACAGCGTTTGTATGCTCTCCCTTGGAGGTGGTCATGTCCGGCAATCCGTAAAATGCCCTGTTTAATATACTGTGTCCATCAATTAAAACAATCTTTTTATTCATCTTTGATCTGGCCTCTCCCATCTATTTTAGTTTTCCTGCTATGGATTAAGATAATATAGCTGCTTGTCCCATTTCATTTCTCTATTAATTTGTTCGTTACATTTGTTCTTTACATTTGTTCCTTAAATTTGTTCATATATTTTGTTCTTTTAAATTGTCCTTCTTTATTCTGATAAACTCTCTGTTCTTTCACCTTATATGGCTTACGGAAAGAGCGTCGGTGCAGCGCTGCCTGCATTCTGCCTTCTGTAATATTCCTGCAGAAGACGTTCATATTCCTTTGGTCTCCTGTTATTAAAGGAGGTCCTGAGCCGGAACTCGCTCTGGGCAACGTTATGCTCTTCCACGCTCATAACAGCATAACGCATACTGATGAATAATGCCAGAAGTAATATGGTTAATATCAGAATTATTTTTTTCCGATAGTATGTAAATCTGGCATGTACTATTCTTTCCTTGGCTTGCTCCAGCTTATCGTTCAGCTCCTGATGAAAGTCTGAGGTCAGGGTCTTATCCTCATCCAACTGCTTCATGGCAGTCAGCAGGGCATAATACACCTCAAGCTCCTCCTTGCATTCCGCACAGGAACTGACATGATTGATAAACTCATCTGTTTCCTGAAGACTTAATTTATTATTGATAAACTGCGTGATCATGCTTTGTGCCTTACTGCAGGTCATATTCTCAACTCCTTTAGCGGATGTCTCACCCTATCTTATGTATATTTATATCATATATTCAATGATTTTTGGGAGAAAACATAAATTATATATATTTTAACACTTCATGCTTGAAATATAAATTTAATTGTGTTAGAATAATCCTCGTCACAAATGCGGATGTGGCGGAATGGCAGACGCAGCAGACTCAAAATCTGCCGGGCAAACACCCGTGGGGGTTCGAGTCCCTTCATCCGCATTTTATTATGAGGTTCCTTAAGTCCTTTATGATCAAGGATTTAGGGAATTTTTTTTGTATTTTATCCTAACCATTGCATCTATTCCTCTAATCTTCAAAGCAGTAGTTTCTCTAGTTTTCCAAACAGTAGTATTTCCTTTGTAATTCCTATATTATTATGCCGGGAGAACCTTGTCAAACGCAAACCACCGATTGATATAATTCCTTTACAAGAGTTTCGCTAACCTTATGAATGAAAATTCAAGGACTTAGAGAAAATAATAGAAAAAACGAAAGGTTTTTCCTATGCGCTCGAAGAGAAAATATGACATCCTGGTTACCAACAACAGCTTTATTATGAAGAATGAATACTCCGGTGCGGAAACAATTATTAATTTTCCGGTTTTCATCCCTAACGTTCCCTTTTACTATCATTTGCTGGATGATGAATCAAATTATTTCGCAAACATCCTAAAGCAAGTGAGAAGTATCAAAATAAAATATGCTACCATTATTCTTCCTGATGATGCTATAGATATGGAAATCGATAAAAAACTCCTGCTTACCTTCTTTAAACGGGCAGGTGCCAAGCATATCCAGTTCAGGGATCACAGCGTACTGCTTAGTCCTGAGGATAAATGCTATATCTCAGTCTCAAAAACGGCAAGAGCAGTGGTATTGCAGTATATCTATGATCACAAATCTCTTGCCAAGCGCTACTATGACCTGGATCTTTCCAATCCTGACCAGCTCATTCATGGAATGAACAGGCTCCATAATGATTGTGCCTACGGGAAAACACCGGTGT
>JAJUHH010000154.1 GCA_029267975.1 Clostridiales bacterium | reverse complement strand
GCCAGAGATTATTTGGTGCCCAGCCGTGTACATCCGGGTAATTTCTATGCTTTGCCTCAGTCTCCCCAGATATTCAAGCAGCTTTTAATGGTATCCGGTTATGACAGGTATTTTCAGATTGTGAAGTGCTTCCGTGATGAGGACCTTCGTGCAGACAGACAGCCGGAATTTACCCAGATCGATATGGAATTGTCCTTTGTGGATGTAGATGATGTTATTGATGTGAATGAACGTCTGCTTCATAAAATGTTTAAGGAAAGCATCGGTATTGACATACCGCTGCCGATTCAAAGAATGACCTATGCGGAGGCAATGGAGCGCTTTGGTTCCGATAAGCCTGACGTACGCTTTGGTCTTGAATTAAAGAATGTATCCGAGCTTGTGAAGAACTGCGGCTTTGGTGTATTTACAGGTGCCTTGGAGAAGGGTGGTTCTGTTCGCGGTATCAATGCTGAGGGACAGGCTGATATGCCCAGAAAGAAGATTGATGCTCTGGTTGACTTTGCAAAGGATTATGGTGCTAAGGGACTGGCTTATCTGGCAATCGAGGCAGATGGCTCCTACAAATCCTCCTTTGCTAAGTTTATGACAGAAGAGGAGCTGAAAGCTATAGTTGCAGCATTAAACGGTAAGCCCGGCGATCTTCTGTTCTTTGCAGCAGATGAGGACGAGGTTGTATTTGCGGTACTTGGAGCCTTAAGACTTGAGCTTGCAAAGAACCTTGGCCTGCTTCGCAAGGATGAATACAAGTTCCTTTGGATTACCGAATTCCCCTTACTGGAATACTCCAAGGAGGAAGGAAGATATACTGCTAAGCATCATCCCTTTACTATGCCCATGGACGAGGATCTTCCCTTACTGGATACCGATCCTGGCAAGGTAAGAGCGAAGGCTTATGATATTACCTTAAATGGTACGGAAATCGGTGGAGGTTCTGTGCGAATCTTCCAGAGTGACGTACAGGAGAAGATGTTTGAAGTACTTGGCTTTACCAAGGAAGCGGCATACGAGCGTTTTGGTTTCCTCCTTAATGCTTTCAAGTACGGAGTTCCCCCTCATGCAGGTCTTGCTTATGGTCTGGATCGTCTGGTGATGCTTATGGCACAGGAGGACAGCATTCGTGATGTTATTGCCTTCCCGAAGGTGAAGGATGCCTCCTGCCTGATGACTGAGGCGCCGAACATCGTTGAGGAAAAGCAGCTGAAGGAACTTGGAATTGCCTTGGACAATGAATAATCATGAAAGAGATATTTTCTACCCTTGGAGCAGCCTACCTGCTTGTGATGAACCTAATCGGCTTTCTGCAGATGGGTATTGATAAACGCAGAGCCAGGAGAGGAAGGTATCGCATATCCGAGAGAGCCCTGATTGCAACTGCATATCTGGGTGCTGGAATCGGTTCCTTCCTTGGTATGTATTTCTTCCACCATAAGACGAAGCACATAAAATTCAGAATAGCGCTACCTGTGGCGGCCATCCTGACAAGTATTCTTGCAATTATGCTATTTATGCGGTAGCTGTCGATAAATAATGTTTGACATGGTTCTGAAAGAGTGTTATGATGAGTGTGTTGTTATTAATAGATAGCAACGATCATTTTATAATTTTTTTTGGAGGAAATAACATGAACAAAGGTACAGTTAAGTGGTTCAACAATCAGAAGGGTTTTGGCTTTATTTCTGATGAGCAGGGCAATGATGTATTCGTACACTACAGCGGTCTGAACATGGAAGGCTTCAAGTCTTTAGAGGAAGGTCAGGAAGTTCAGTTCGACGTAGTACAGGGAGCTAAGGGTCCTCAGGCAACTAATGTAACAAAGTTATAATCAATGTTGGGTTTACAGTGTACCTTTTTCTGTAATATAAATTTTATCTGTAAAGAAATAAGTTTATAAAGAAATGGCTATATTGTTTGACGATTGATTAAAGGGGCTGTCGCACTAAGTAATTAGTGTGGCAGCTCTTTTTTGTGCGCAAAATTAAGAAATTCTTTTGTTTCATATGAAGATGTTCTTAAGATTTATTCGTTACAATGGATGTAGGCTTTGATATGGCTGTAACAAAAATAATAAAAAGTGTTGCTTGATAAGGGACACTTGGTATAAAATGGAACAAGAGGATGGGATATGAGCGTACAAACACTGATGGATTTTTTATATCGTTTTGGAGAGTTAGCGATTTTTGTAATTGTATTTCTGGAGTATATGAATCTGCCCGGATTCCCGGCTGGTGTGATTATGCCCTTGGCAGGAATGTGGGCTGCAAATGATGGAATAGGCTTCGGATGGGCTTTGCTGATCTCGGTACTTGCCGGACTGTGTGGCTCTTGGGTGCTTTATCTGATCGGAAGATACGGAGGAGATATAGTTTTACGGCATTACATCAAGAAACATCCAAAACACCGTGAAGTAATCGAACGTACAATAGAGCGTCTGCAGCGTAGGGGATATCTTGGTCTTTTCTTAGGAAAACTAATTCCGATGTTTCGGACCATAATTTCGATCCCAGCCGGTGTGATGAAGTTGAATTTTATCGGCTACACAGTCTTTTCCACTTTAGGCATTTTCCTTTGGAATCTTGTCTTTGCAGGGGCGGGATACTATTTTGGAGATGCAGTGTTAAAGATTATTACTTAATTATCCTTTGAAATGAGGTAATAAGGTATGAAGATAGCAATGATGACAAACAACTATAAGCCCTTTGTGGGCGGGGTACCCATTTCCATCGATCGACTTGCAACAGAGCTGCGCAAGCTTGGCCATATTGTTTATATCTTTGCACCCCGCTTTGAGGGTGAGGAAGAGGAAGAGTACGTGATCCGCTACCATTCCTTAAAGAGAAAACTAAAGAAGGAGTTCACCATACCCAATATCTTTGATCCGATTATTGAGGAGAAATTCCGGGAGATATCCTTCGATATCATACATGTACATCATCCCATGCTGATCGGTTACATTGCACAGCATCTGGGTAAAAAGTATAATGTCCCAGTGGTTCTGACCTATCATACCAGATATGAGCATTATCTCCATTATCTGAAACCCTTTGAAAGAAAGAAAACTAGCAGAATAGATAAGTTAGATAACATTAATAAAAAACATGAGGAACTATTGCAGGAAGAAATTCTGACAGCAAGTGCTTATTACAAACAGACAAAGCCGGCCGCTTTGCGCAGAAGACTGGTTAGCGCCGGAAAGGAAGGTCTGGTGGCTGCCCATAACCGCTTGGTGATTAACCGCTGCAGCATGGTATTTGCACCAAGCATGAGTATGAAGGAGTACCTGATGGACCATGGGACGGTAACCGATATCGGGATCCTGCCCACGGGAATACCCCAGGAGGAATTTGACTATGACGCTGCAGCAGCTTCTGAACTGCGAAAGCGTTACGGGAAGGATGTGGAGCATCTCTTTTGCTCGGTATCCAGACTGGAGAAGGAGAAGAACATAGAATTTATGCTGGAAGGCTTAAAGCGCTTCAAAGAGCGCAAAGGCGGCTCCTTCCGGCTGCTGCTCATCGGAAAGGGCAGTAGAAGGGACCTGCTAAGGGAGCGGGTACAGGAACTGGGACTGGAGGATAATGTAATCTTCTGCGGATGCGTTCCTCATGAAGAACTGCGCAATTACTATCATGCCTGTGACGCCTTCCTCTTTGCGTCAACTTCTGAAACCCAGGGGATTGTCTTACTGGAAGCCATGGCAGCAGGCCTGCCGGTTATCGCTGTTGCAGCCAGCGGGGTCAGTGATGTTGTGATAGATGCTTATAACGGCTATACCTCGGCCCCCAAGGTGGAGGAATGGACGGATAAATTAATGCTCTTCACCGATCAGCCCGGTCAATGGGAGAAAATGAAGCTGCGCGCTTATATGACTGCCCGGGAGTACCTTGCGTCCAAGATCGCAAGTAAAGCTCTGCAATATTATCAAAATATACTTTATTATAAAAGGATGGAGCCGGAATATGAATATGCAAATTCTTACGAGTCTGCAGGCGGGCTTATTTCATACCTACCTGAACATAATCGCGAAAACCGCTACGGTAGAAGTAAGAAACAAAGAACTCATTAAGGAAAATTCCATGGTTGCATACTGGCATGGAGATGGTTACTGCACTCAATTGGTGCTGCGGGAAATTGCCAAGATGAATAGGAAGATTAAGGTGATCGTTACAGCCCATTGGCGAGGTGATGTCATAGAGAAGATGATCAGACGCCATGGGGCTGAGGCCATACGGCTGCCTGACGGCTTTGATATGCGACCCTTTTTAAAGGAGTTGAAGGAGAGCAGTAAGAAGTCAGGCCATGTCCTGGCTGGGGCGCTGGACGGTCCTCTTGGACCCTTGCATGAGCCTAAGAAGCTCTTGTTCTTGCTTGCTTCGGAAGCAGGGAAAGAGGCATGTTATATTCGCTTTTACTATTCCCGTGTCATTCACTTAAAGAAACGCTGGGACCGTTATGTGATTCCTTTACCCTTCTCCAAAATCATAGCGGATGTTGAAGATCTTGGAGTCATTGGTAAAGAGCAGCTGCGACATTTTGATGAATTCAAAAGACGGATGCTGCCTTCGGAAGGCTAAAGAGCAGTAATCAAAAGCAATTAGAGCTGATAAAAAGAACACCCTGCGCAGGCTAGTGTACTTCCCGCGCAGGGTGTTTTCATTAGCCTATCTATGTATGCTATCATAACATAGGCTTTTATTTAACTTATTCAGAATATAATAAATGGGTCTGAACAGGACCAGGGTAATGACAAAATTCGAAGCTCCATGTATGAGATCAAAGGGAATTCCCTGTACCCAGTAAGCAAATCCGGAAGGAATACCGCCGGTGATAAAGTAAGGGATGGAGCATAAGGCTCCAAAGCTTAAGCCGTAGACACCGGAGACCACTGCCCAGAGGAAGGGGGAGCTGATCTTACGAAGCAGCATAACCAGTAAAAAGAGCAAGGCCCATATATAGAGATAATTAATCCACCATAATCCTATTCCATAAACCAAGCCTTCCAGTACGACGAAGGTATAGGTGATCAACAGAGCCTTCCAGCCGTATACCAGAGTGAAGAGGATGATCAGCAGTGACACCAGCTCGATATTTGGGAGGAAGCTTAAGGCTACCTGAAGTACAAGCATAATAGCACTCAGCATGCCAATAATAGCAATATCCTTAATGCGCATAGACGCCTCATTTCCATAGTTGCCAGGATACATCTCTTAATATCCTACCATAAGAGTAATCTCGTAATGGTCACCATCGGCAATTGCGATCGTATCTACACCGTTATTGATCTGCTGGCCGCCCTTGGTAATGCACCACCATTCCTGATTGGCGTCATTGGCTGCATGGCCGTTTACTTCTTTAATGAAAAGACCATATTCACTTTCGGTACCTTTGATCAGATTTGCCTCTTCCAAGGCCTGACGCAGATACTCAGCATCGGTATGCAGGGTAAACTCTTTTGTTTCTTCGTCGGGAATAATCACTTCCACAGCGACTTCCTTTGCTCCTTCTATGGGCTTTGGCTTAAACTGGTTATAAACCAGCACCATTGCGATGACAAGTAATACCAGAGCCGCTAATGCAAGTAGGCTTCCTTTAAAATTCTTATTTTGCTTCATGCTTTCTTTCTCCTTTTTGAGTAATAAAAAAATCCTTTACCCACAAACAAGGAAAAAGGACAATAAAAATAGACTGCACAGGCAGTTGTTTTATTGCACCTTTGTCCAAACCTCGTGGAACTAACGGTACTGATATAAGCAGGTCTTCTGACTTAAGGATCCTCATTCGCTTCGCATCTTCCCGGTTACCCAGTGATTGCTACAGAGCAAGCGCCCTGCCGAAACGAACTCCCCAATTACAGCGGCGAGACCGTACAGGATTTGAACCTGTTTCCCTATTATGTTGAATAAAGCATTCAACCACTTATATCATGATAATCATTTTATTCTTGAGAACTTATTGATTACAGGTAAAGTATAGCATTATGGGAGGGGGGTGTCAACAAAGAAAATATTTGATATTTTTCCTGGATATGCTATAATTATTAGCTAAAGAGCACTTATGAAATAGATTAAGGAGTAGAGCAAAACATGATGATATCACAGAAATCGTTTGGAAAAACTGCCAACGGAGAAGAGGCAACCCTCTATACTATTACCAACAGCAATGGAATGAAGGTATCCTTTACCGATTACGGTGCTAACATTGTAAGCATTGTTGTACCGGATGCAAATGGAACTATGGCAGATGTAAACTTGGGTTTTGAAAATCTTGCTGGATATGAGGAGAACGTGCCAGGCTTTGGATCCTTTATCGGAAGACATGCAAACCGTATCGGAGATGCGAAGTTTGAGCTGGGTGGTAAGGTTTTTGAGCTTGAGAAGAATGACGGTAAGAATAACCTCCATGGAGGCTTTACCGGTTATAATAAATTCATGTATGAAACTGAGGTTTATGAGGATGAGGATATCGCCAGTGTTGAATTCTCCAGGCTCAGCCCTCACATGGAGCAGGGTTTCCCCGGTAATCTGGATGTCACTGTTACCTACAGCTTAACTGAAGGTAATGAATTAGTAATCGAATATATGGCGGTATCGGATCGCGATACCCTTGTGAATCTGACCAACCATTCCTACTTTAACCTGGCCGGTCATGACAGTGGTTCTGTGCTTGATCATAAGGTGTGGATTAAGGCAAATCAGTTTACACCCACCACTCCGGATCTTATTCCTACCGGTGAATTAAGAGATGTCAGCGGAACGCCCATGGATTTTAGAACGTTGAAAGCTCTCGGCCAGGACATAGATTCCGATTATGAGCCCCTGGTAGTTGCCGGAGGCTATGACCATAATTATGTGCTTGATATCAGTGGCACCCAGGTAGAGAAGGTGGCTGAGCTGGTAGAGGAAAAGAGTGGCAGAAAGATGGAGGTATATACTGATCTTC
>JAJUHH010000153.1 GCA_029267975.1 Clostridiales bacterium | reverse complement strand
AGCATTGTTTTGTCATGCTGTCAAGGGCGGCGGTAGCCTGCCAACAAACTATATCTAGCAATTTTCAAGGTTCTGATTGAGCCAAATTTCCAGGCTACGGGTTTTCATACGTTACTTTACACTACCTCTTAAGGGATTTCTTGCGGACCACTGCCAGTGCCCCAAGGAGTCCACATACAATAATTACATAGGCAACATTTACGTTGAAGAAAAAAGCCGCAAGGAAGGCACCGGCAAAGACAATTGCAGGAAGCACTGCTTTTTCCTTAAATAATTCCCTGATCATACTGACAGACACATCCAGCACCACAGCTGCAACCCCTGCCTGCATCCCCTTTAATACATAATGAACGATCACACTATTCTGAAATGCTGTATATGCTATAGATATCACAGATAAAATGATCAGGGGCGGCATGACTGTACCTAAAATTGTGATAATGGAGCCCAGCACCCCTGCCGTCTGGTAGCCTACAAGAATTGCAGCATTGACCGCCATAGCTCCTGGGGAGGATTGGGCAATGGCTGTCAGATCAAGCATATCTTTCTCATTCAGCCATCCATATTGATCCACAAACTTCTTTCTCATAAGAGGAACAATAACATAGCCTCCGCCGAAGGTAAAAGCGCTCAGCGAAAATGTAGCTGCAAATAATTTTAGGTAAAGCTTCCGTTCCTTCTTCATCTCACACAATACCTCCCTAGGGTCTATGCTTTATATATTAAGCGTCTATTAACATAAGTATAATTATAATATGCGATTATATACATGAGTCTATATACATGAGATTATATTCATGGATTGCCCCTCCTCAGTTGTATACAGCCATCCTTCGTGATAGAATAAATCCGAAAGGAAGTTGATCCATGAATATCATATTCGTATCTGAACTGGCTGAGCAAGCCTTGATAGACTATTTAAAAAGCAAGGGTTCTGTGGTTCTTGTACCCAAAGATGAACGTTTTGACGACAGGATAAGCAGTCATCCGGATCTGGTACTGGCAATTATTGATGACACCTTAGTCATTGATGCCAAGGCCCATAAAACAATATTTGAACAACTGGACCAGCTGGGGGTCCCATATGTTACCGGCAACTGCACCCTGGCAGCTGCTTATCCCATGGACATTGCTTATAATGCGGTAATTACCAAGGATTACTACATCCATAGACTGGACTGCAGCAACAATTTACTACTTCTGCATAGTAAGTACACAAAGAAACAATTGCTTCCCGTAAAACAAGGTTATACAAAATGCTCCACCGTGCTGGTAGATCAGGATGCCATCATCACAAGCGATCCCGGTATCTATCAGGCAACAAAAGACTATATGAAGGTGCTGCTCATTGAAGCCGGCCATGTATCACTTGAGGGATTTGACTTCGGATTTCTGGGAGGTGCCAGCGGCAGCCTGGAGGAGGAAGTTATCTTTCACGGGGATTTAAAAAGGCATCCTGACTTTGCAAAAATAAAAGCTTTTATCGAGTCTTGTCATAAGAAGCTTGTTTATTTTCAGGAGTTTCCCCTCACGGATATCGGGTCCATCCTGGTTTTCCCCTACCAGCAAGATCCTCTAATGAATGAAAAGGATCACAAACATGTTAATATCCCCATCTTCATCTCCCATGAAGGCTGTCCCAATGACTGCGTCTTCTGCAATCAAAGAAAGATCACTGCCAAGGCTCAGGCTATGACTCTGCAAGAGGTCTCCGGGCAGATTGAGACCTACTGCTCCACCCTGGAGGAAGGAACCTTTGTTGAGCTTGCTTTCTTCGGAGGCAGCTTTACAGGCATTGATGCCCGCCTGCAAAAAGATTATCTGAGTTTAGCATATGAATATAAAAAAGCAGGGAGGATACAGGCCATCCGCCTATCCACCAGACCGGATTACATTAACGAAGAAATCCTTAAGAGACTGAAACGCTATGAAGTTGATACCATCGAGCTGGGAGTACAGAGCCTGCAGGAGGAGGTTCTTATGGCTTCCAATCGCGGCCACCTGCTTGCAGATGTCTATGAAGCAGTTGCGCTAATCAAAGCTTACGGTTTTCGGCTGGGCATTCAGTTGATGGTGGGCTTACCCCAGGACAACAAGGAACGTTCCCTTTTATCCGCAAAGCTTACCGCCTTACTAAAGCCTGATTTCGTTCGTATCTATCCAACCCTTGTGATTAAAGAAACAGAGCTGTTAAACCTTTGTCAGCAAGGTAAGTACCAGCCCTTATCTCTGGACATGGCAGTCGATTGGACCAAGGAAATGTATAAAGTATTCCTGACTGCTCAGATCCCTGTCATTCGCATGGGTCTGCAGCCCACAGACCTGATCGCCGAAGGAAAGGAGGTCCTTTACGGTCCCTTTCATCCAGCCTTTCGACAGCTGGTGGAAAGCGCTTACTTTTTAGAGCTTATGAAAGATAAGCTGAGCCTGCAAAAAGAAAATGCAGCTGCCGCTTCGAGCATCAGGATCTTATGTCATCCAAAGGATCTATCTCAGGTGGTAGGTCATAAACGCAGGAATATCATTGAACTAAAAAAGGAGTATCCCAATATTCGGATTGCAGCTCAGGAGGAGATCAGCCCCATGACAATCGCCTGTTTCTTTGAAACCTTTAATAATAATTCCTAAGAAGTTCTTCCATTACCCAAGAGGTCCGGGCTGCACTGATCCCTGTACTTGGACATTTGCCATGACCAGTGAGCTCATCGACCATGGACTGTATCAAGGGTTGCTGTATATGAAGGGGATTTAAGATCGGAAACTCTTTTACCCCCTCGCTGTCGGTAAGCAGGATCGGCTCCTGTCCAAAGGTAGAGAAGGTAAGCTTTCCCTGACTGCCTACGATTTCATTGACATCCTTTGCCTCAAAGGCTGCAAAGCACCATACTCCCACAGCCTCTACCCCTTGACCGAAGGTCAGGTTAGCCGTAACAATGTCCTCAGCCTGATAAAGCTTTGCCTGATTGGCAGCATGCCCTGCGACTCTTGATACCGGACCCAGGATATAGTCGAAGATGTCCAGGGTATGGCTGGCCAGATCCATAAACAATCCCCCTCCTGCAATCTCCGGTATTACCCTCCAGGGAAGTCCTTCCTCTGCAGTATTCAGCGGGGTCCGATATAGCTCCATAGTAGCAAAGCGCACTTCACCGATTGCGCCGCCCTCCACCAGCTCCTTCACTTTCTGAAAGCGTTCCAGCCCACGCCTGTAATATGCAACATAAAGGGGGACCCCTGCATCCTCAGAGGCTTTTATCATCTCCAGGCAATCCCGGTAGCTGGTAGCCATTGGCTTTTCCACATAGACAGGTTTTCCTGCCTTGATCGCTCTGAGGGCATATTCCTTGTGATAGGCCGGAGGAGTGGCGACATACACCGCATCTACCTCCGGGTCCTGAATCAGCCGATCTGCATCATCATACCATTTGGGCACATTATGACGTGCGGCGTAATCCCTGGCAAGGGCACCATTTCGTCTCATTACTGCAATCAGGGATGATTTGGCCGCCTTCTGAAAGCCCGGTCCGCTTTTTACCTCAGTTACATCTCCGCAACCTATGATCCCCCAACGAACATTATTAAGCATATTAGCTTCCTCCCTCTTTCAATTTAAGCCCAGTAATCTCCTTATCTATCTTTCATCCAAATCCTCACCCTCAATACGGTAAATATCGTCAAGCCTTATTCTTTTTTCAACAATTTGAAGGACCCTTGTACTTCGGTCAAATTTGGCTGCCATACCGGTGAACTGAAGGTACTCTCCCTCCCCTTCCTTACGCCCTTTCTCCTGCTGAAAATATACTACTGTAATGATCGGGTGCTGCCCTTTTGCAAGCAGACTTTCTATTCTACTCACTTGCATATCCAAGTACTCCCTTGCCTCTTCTGATAACTCTATGCGGGGGACTACAATCTTTTCCTTGGCAGCGATCGCTTCCTCATAGCCTTTTAAAGCCGCAAAAGGAGCAAATATCTTTGCCCGGTCCGCAGTTGACATTCTGGGGTGTTTGATTTTATCCGAGCTTTTCAGGGGATATTCCATATAAATAATATCATCATAATTATGGGTAACCTTTGCATCCAAGGATACCGGGTTCTTAACCATAAATGCTCCCTCCTATGCCCTGTGGCCGCCAATCTGATTATTTCTATCCTTTGTGGTGGCACCCTCTTCTAAATTCATACCCTTCAAAATAGCATTTTTCCCAAACTTCTTCTTGATACTGAGCATGGCCTCCTGTATCTTACGCTCCTTGGCCAGTTCAGCCGGGTCTGTGAACAAATCTAATTGCTCATAGCTTTCTTCTACAAGATTATTGGCTGACAGGTTCACCCGCCTGACCATAAGCTCCTTGGATACAATCCTGTCATAAAGCTCTAAAACCGCAGCCATGATTTTCTTGGTACTGCTGCTTGTGCTGCCAAGGTTCGCAGTCCCATGGGCTGATTTGGGGACGCCCCTTCCATAACGATCATAGGTAACCTCCCCCTTGTACTTTCCTTCATCCACGTTGCTCCTATCATAACCAATGGTCAGGGTCAGACTGTCTGTTACCAACCCCTTTTCTACCAGCTCAAGCACCAAAAGATCTGTCATTTCCTGAACAATAATCCTCGCTTTATGAAAATCATAGGGGTATTGCAGTACTTGTCCCGATGAAATGCTGTTGGTACTGGGTTCATAGGTTTTGATATCCCTCATGGTACAGGGCTCATAGCCCCATGCATGGTCAATCAAAAGCTCCGCATCAATGCCCAGCATTCGATATAAGAAATCCTCATTATGCAGGGATATTCTGGCGATGTCACCCATGGTATGCAGACCGCTGTCCTCCAGTCTTTTGGCAATCCCTTTCCCAATTCTCCAAAAATCCGTCAAGGGCTTATGATCCCATAATAGTCTGCGATAAGTAAGCTCATCCAGCTCTGCAATACGTACTCCGCTTGCATCCGCCTCTACATGTTTAGCAACGATATCCATGGCCACCTTACTCAGATACAGGTTGCTTCCGATACCTGCTGCAGCTGTAATTCCGGTCTTTTTCAGTACATCGTGGATTATTTTTATAGCCAGCTCCTGGGCGGATATCTGATAGAGCTTCAGGTAATTAGTCACATCCATAAAGCACTCATCAATGCTGTATACATGGATATCCTCGGGACTGATATATTTTAAATAAGTAGCATAGATTTCTGCGGAAACTTCGATATAACGTGCCATCTGAGGCGGGGCTATGATAAAATCTATCTCTTTCCCGGTTCGGTCTTTCCATTCCTTCAGCTTATGCTGCACCTCAAATAAGCGCGGTCTTCCGGGTATGCCATAAGCCTTCAAGGAAGGAGATACCGCAAGGCAGATGGTTTTTTCCGTACGGCTGGGATCTGCCACCACAAGATTGGTTGTCAGGGGATTTAAGCCTCTTTCGATGCACTCAACGGAGGCATAAAAGGATTTCAGATCAATTGCAATATAAGAATACTCCTTGTTCCTGCCACTTGAATTCACCATCAACTATGCCTCCTTTTCTTTTATTTTCATGCTTGTCTATATTATATACAAAAAAACGTTCGAAAGAAACAGAATTTATTGTTAGATGATGGTCACGCTCTAATCTTATTAATGTCTAATATGATAAACATCCCAAACAAAAAGGGCGCCGCACATTTTGAGTACGACACCCTGATTACATTATTTCGAAAAGATTTTCAACAACCTAAGGAAGTGGTTTGCCTCACGCAAGGTATGATCTCCTAACAAGGGGATAATAATCGATTTTACCTGGCATTCAAGTAATCCCTGGGTACCCTGTGCCTTAAAGTCCCGAATTGCCCTTGTTGCCTCTAAGCTATCCTCTGTTATTTGATCCAGGGGAATTGTGTGATCCATAGCAGCGATGGCCTCTTCGGTCAATTGGTCAAATTCATTCCCAAAATCATTGGCCATATTGAACAGATCATTCTCTGTGGGGTCCAGCAGTCCACGGATAAACTTCGCATGCTCAGCCATGATCCTATTCCAGAAGGCTTCCTGCTCCAAGGCTTCACTTTCAATATTAAACTCCTCACCGCTTTGTAAATGTTGTACCATACTTAAGTATAGTTTTGCTTCACGCATAATGTGATCGATCAGAAGCGGGTAATTGACGGTGAACATTTTACAGGCTAAGACATTGGACAGGATATTGGATTTAAACTGTATCAGAGCAGATATTAATTCTATGGCTCTTTGATTAATATGATAAACCGATTGATCGATCCAATTATTCCGATCTTGTGCTCTGCCACCCATCAAATTCATCTCAGCCCGTGTGATATCTGTAGGTATTTGAATTCCTGTATAATATGCGGATGCCATTTCCGCATTCAAGGTATATTGGGTAAATACTTCTCCAGAGTCAAGTACCTCCGAACTTACAACTCCATTAGACAAGGATACTACGTCCCACAATAAGCGATCAAACTCTCTGCGGAATATATCTGCCTGCTGAGTGTAATTTCCATCCCTTGGTGTAAAGCCCAGCTCCAAAAAGAAGGAATGTTCTTTCATTATTCTTCCAAAGAACAAGTGTAATTCCAAGGATTGGCGGGCAAAATCTTTGTTTACTATCATCACATGACCCCAAGGTAAAAGCTTTATTTTATCATATGCTTTGACGATTTTAGATGTGATGACTGCTGCGTTTCATTTCTATAATTATATGGATGATATCATTCTGTCTAATCTTCAATGGCTGCCTTCCGGGAGTTGATCCGGCGGAAGATCTCCATATCAAATTTAGCTTCCCTCTCATAGGTGTAAAGCCCGTTATGCTCCTGTTCCACATCATAAAGCTGAGTATAACAGAAACCGAACATCCGTGGATTGTCTAACAGTACATCGGTTAATCCCTTGTACCTTGCAATAAAGGCTTCTTCCGATTCCGGAGTATCTCCGTAACCCCAGGCTCT
>JAJUHH010000152.1 GCA_029267975.1 Clostridiales bacterium | reverse complement strand
GGATAAGAAGGGGGCGGTGCTGGAGCTGGCACAGCGTAATTCCCAGGCCAGTGTTCCCTTTATGGTTTCCAGCCGAGGCTATGGTTTTCTATGGAACAATCCTGCCATCGGCACAGCAACCTTTGGTACCAACATAACGGAATGGGTGGCACAAAGTACCAAGAAGCTGGATTACTGGATTACCGCAGGGAATACACCTGCACGTATCGTGGAGCAGTATGCCGAGGTTACAGGAAAGGCACCCATGATGCCGGAGTATGGTCTGGGATTTTGGCAGTGCAAGCTCAGATATCGGAATCAGGAGGAGTTGCTTGCAGTTGCCAGGGAGCATAAGCGCAGGGGCCTGCCCATGGATGTAATTGTGATAGACTTTTTCCATTGGACCAGGCAGGGAGATTTTAAGTTCGACCCGGCAGACTGGCCGGATCCTGAGGGTATGGTAAAGGAGCTTAAGGAACTTGGCATAGAGCTGATGGTGTCCGTATGGCCTACCATTGATGCAAGCTCTGAGAATCGTGGGAAGATGGCAGCAGAAGGAATGCTTGTGAGGTTCGACCGGGGAATGAATATCAATATGAACTGGATGGGGGAGACGGTATTCTTTGATGCAACTCATCCGGAAGCCAGGAAATTTGTCTGGGAACGCTGTAAAGAAAATTATTATGATAAAGGGATCAGGATATTTTGGCTCGATGAGGCAGAGCCGGAATATGGGCCCTATGATTTTGATATCTTCCGATACTATCAGGGACCGGCCCTGCAGTGCAGTAATATTTACCCGGCAATGTATGCAAAGGCCTTCTATGACGGCATGAAACAGGAGGGTATGGATCAGATCATGAACCTGGTCAGATGTGCCTGGGCCGGAAGCCAGCGCTATGGTGCCCTGGTCTGGTCAGGTGATATTCATTCCTCCTTCCGTTCCCTGCGGGAGCAGCTGCAGGCCGGTTTAAATATGGGTCTTGCGGGCATCCCCTGGTGGACCACGGATATTGGAGGTTTTCTGGGGGGAGATATCACTGATGGACACTTCCGGGAGCTTTTGGTTCGTTGGTTTGAATGGGCGACCTTTTGTCCGGTTATGAGACTCCATGGGGAACGGCCACCCTTCCATCCGCTGAAGGAGGAATTCCGCAACGGTGTCAGGCAGTTCTCATCCGGACAGGATAACGAGGTATGGAGCTTTGGAGAGGATAACCTGAAGATATTTACGAACTATCTCTTCTTAAGAGAGCGCCTGCGGCCCTATACCCGAAAGCTAATGAAGGAAGCTCACGAAAGTGGTCTCCCGGTAATGAGGACCATGTTTTTTGAATTTCCGAAGGATCAGCACTGTTGGGAGCTGTCAGACCAGTATATGTATGGTTCTGAGCTCTTGGTAGCGCCTGTGATGGAGGAAGGTGTCAGAGAGAGGGAGGTTTATCTTCCAAAGGGATGCAGCTGGAGGAATGCTTATACCCAGGAAGTATTAGAAGGTGGGCAGACAATCCTGGTTCAAGCACCTTTAGAGGTAATACCAATCTTTATTAAGGATGGATTTGAGATTACAATTTACGAATAAAGCAAATACTAAATGCCGGAGCATTCCTTTTCAGGATGCTCCGGAATCCTTTGCAGAGATCTTAAGTGTCAGGCTACTGCCGCATGTGAACAGCATCTGTTCCGGCATTTGCTGTATATAAATTCAAGATTGACATTAAGTTGGTAACATTAGATAATATTTCTATTGGGCAGTAGCCCACAACAAATTAAGAATGAGGTAGTTATGGGACAGATCAGATATGGAAAGTTAGTAATCATAGGAGCAGGCAATGTAGGCTCTGCTATTCTCAATTCGGTCTTAAGGCTGAATTTGATGGAGGATATTGTGGTCATTAACCGCAATCAGGAGAAGGCCCTGGGCGAGGTAATGGATGCCAGTCATACGCTGGCCTTCACATACAGCGTTAATACCACCATCCGAGTGGGAGGTTATGAAGAGTGTGCGGATGCGCAGATTATTGTAAATACTGCCGGACCCAGCATACCGCCTGGTGCCAAGGATCGTATGGCACTTCTTCATAGCAACGTTCAGGTAATGAATGACATCATGACAGAAATCACAAAATACACCAGAGAAGCCATTATTATTAATGTATCAAATCCTGTTGACATCCTTACCTATACAGCCCAAAAGAAATTTAATTACCCTTCAGATAAATTATTCAGTACCGGAACGATTCTGGATACGGCACGCTTTAATAAAATGCTGGGGGATCTTTGTGGGGTGGATGCCAAGAATGTTACCGGCTTTGTACTGGGTGAGCATGGGCATACCTCCTTTGTGCCCTGGCAAACCGTGAATATCTGCGGTATTCCTTTTGATGAGTTTGAACGGCAATTTCAACCTGCCCAGCCCATTGATAAGGAAAAGCTACTTCATGACGTAAAGAACAGCGGCCTGGAGATTCTCCGCTTGAAAGGCTATACAAGCTCAGGAATTGCCCTGAGTGTCTGCCGACTCATAGGTTCTATCATCCGTAATGAAAAGGCAGTGCTCCCTGTATCTGTTGTTATGGAAGGACAATACGGACTGGAGGGTGTGGCAATGAGTCTGCCCTGTATCATATCCAAGAGGGGGATCGAACGAATCCTGGAGCTCCCGCTGGATGAAGCGGCAAGGGAGGATTTAATGACCTGTTATAATTATCTGCATGGAATGATAGCGAGCATTAAGGATATGCTATAGCAGAAAGGTATTGGAATAACCTATCATAGATGATTATTCTGACAAGATACTTAAAAGATATTGAAAGATTAGCAGAAAAAGACTATCATAAGAATAGCGGAAGATGAGTGATAGCAGTAAGTAAACTGCTTGACTAAAAGAGTGCATACAGAGAGGATTGATAAAATGAGAGCTTATGAAAGATTAATTGAATATGCGAAGTATCCAACTGCTTCCAATGACAATAGCAGTACCTGCCCCAGTACACCGGAACAGCTGGAATTCGGCAAGGCATTGGTAGAGGAAATGAAGAGCCTTGGCATCAAGGATGTGGCTATGGATAAGAATGGATATATCATGGGAACCATCGAATCCAATATTGAGAACTGGTCCGGTCCCGTGATCGGCTTTATCTCCCACATGGATGTGGTAAAAGAAGTGCCTTGTACCAATGTGAAGCCAAGTGTTGTAAAGAATTATGATGGTAATGACATTATTTTAAATAAAGAGAAAAACATCATCCTAAGTCCCAAGGATTATGATTCCCTGAAGGCTTATGTGGGAATGGATCTGCTGGTGACCGACGGAACAACCCTCCTGGGAGCTGATGATAAAGCGGGCCTTGCAGAGATACTTACCATGGCAGAGGAGCTGCAAAAAAATCCCTCCATCAAGCACGGAACCATCAAGATTGGCATTACCCCGGATGAAGAAATCGGCCGCGGCGCAGATTTATTCCAGGTGAAGGACTTTGGAGCAGATTTTGCTTATACAGTGGATGGGGCTGCCTTTGGAGAGGTAGAGTATGAGACCTTTAATGCGGCAGAAGCTGTGGTTTATGTAAATGGAATCAGTATCCATACTGGCAGCGCTAAGGGAAAGATGAAGAATGCCAACCTGATCGCCATGGAATTTAACAGTCTCTTGCCTGCCGATGAGAGACCGGAGACCACGGAAGGCTATGAAGGCTTTTATCACTTAAATGAGATGGAAGGCATGGTGGATCATGCCAAATTAAAATACATTCTTCGTGACCATGACGCAGAGAAGTTGGAGGCCAAAAAGGCAACCGTAGAGGCAGCAGCTGCCAAAATCAAGAAGAAGTACGGAGATGAAGTAATTGAGGTAAAGATCAGAGATCAATACAGGAATATGGCTGAGAAGATCAAGGAACACTGGCACCTGATTGAAACTGCCTATGAAGCGGTGAAGGAGCTGGGTGGAAGCCCTTATAGCGAGCCGGTTCGCGGTGGTACTGACGGTTCCAGATTATCCTTTATGGGTCTTCCTTGTCCTAACCTGGGCACAGGCTCTCATAATCATCATGGTAAGTTCGAATATGCCTGCATCCAGTCCATGGATAAGGTGGTTGAACTACTGATCAAGATTGCAGAGAAGTATGCGACCATGGATGTGCAGCAGTAAGCTATAATAGATTACTTTAAGCTATGAATAAAAGGATACCCCGGCCATTTATGACCGGGGTAAATTTCTGTCCTGCTTCATCTTGCTTTCAGAGGGACCCTTCCATTCCGTACACAGCATTTCTTTCGGTTACTTATGATAGAACCTGTCATAACTTTCACTATTCATAACGAAGCGTAAGAGATTAGCAGCTGCCTTTCTTAGGTCCTCTAAGCTTAAGCGGCCTTCCTCATAGCCCTTCAGTACCTGGGCAATGACCGGCGGACCGCCCGGCATAACAACATCATTGCCGGCTGCGACGGCATCTGCACCATCCACAACAATGTCCATATCGCCCCAGTCGGTCACTACCACACCCTGATAGCCCCATTCTTCCCGCAGTATGCCATTACATAAATCAGCATTACCGGCTGCAAATACTCCGTTGATTTTATTGAAGGAGGTCATGATGGTGGCAACCTTGCTGCCTCGGATGATCATTTCGAAGGGCTTTAGGTATATCTCGCGGGCAGCCCGTTCTTCTATGATAGAATCAAGGGCGTCATAGGATTTCTTGCTGCTGCCGCGTCGATAGGTTTCCTGTTCATTAATGGCAAAATGCTTGGGGCAAGTGGTAATCTTGCTGTTTTCCTCCACACCAAGGGTGATCGCCAGTCCGCAATAACCTGTATGCCGGGGATCTTCGGAATAATATTCAAAGTTCCGGCCGCCAATGGGACTGCGCTGAATATTGACTGCGGGAGCCAGCCAGCTATCTACCTGGAATTCCTCTGCCTCCAGGGCAGAGGCATAGCCGAATTCATAGAGCAGTTCCTTGTTATAGGTGCAGGCCATAGACATTCCTGTAGGCCAGGCAACCAACTGCACACCGGCAGGGCCGTCTTTGTAATGTACAGAGGGAATGCCGTATTTTTTAAGAGCGGGAGAGACATAACCCATACCGCCCATAGGGTGAGAATTATAGGCGATGGCTTCTCCGTTCTCATAAGTAATGGTAGTGGGATATTGTCCGCTACCGCCTCCGAAGGGAAGTCCCGGACCATAACCGTTTACTAATACCGCTAATTCCTCCGGGGAGAAGAGGGCAACAAAGCTCTCCATAGATCGCTTACCGGCCTTTACCTCTGCCAGCGTTACGGGGACAGTCTTTGCTTCTGCCAGAGCTGCAGCTACTGCCTTTGCCTCTGACAGAGTTTCGGCTGCAGTTGTAACCTCAGTTGTGGAGGATGTGGAGGATGTGGAGGATGTGGAGGAAGTGAGGGATATGCTGTTAGACATATCGCAGCTGATCAGATTCTCTGTTAACGTACACAGCTCCTGTGCCTGTTCCTTCTCCTGAAGTTCGCCTGGGTAATGCTCCATTTTGTTCTTGGATTTATGTAGAAATTCTATCTTGCCCTTGTTGGCAGGATGTAGTCCCAGCCTGTTTTTCACCTTGACGGTTGTGATCTGGGATGGAACAGAGATCTTACCGATGATCTTCGTAGCTCTTGAGGAATTCCCCAGCCTAAGATAATAATCCCCTTCTTCAATCACATAGGAAGCATTTTCCTGGTCATAGACAGCCAGCTCCCTAAAGGGTAACTCAAGCTGCAGCTCCTGGTTTTCCCCAGGGGCAAGCTCCCTGGTCTTGGCGTAAGTGAGAAGCTCCTGATATGGTTTTTCTATCCTGCCTTCCGGGGCACTGATATAGAGCTGGGCAACCTCCTTGCCGGCATAATCCTTACTTTGGTTGGTCACCAGAACCTTCAGCCATAAACTATCCTGAACAAGCTCCGAAGAAAGATACTTCAATTCGAACTCAGCATAGGACAGCCCGTATCCAAAGGGATAGAGGACCTCTTTCCCAAAGGTATCAAAGTAGCGATAACCCACGTAGATCCCTTCCTGATATAAGGCTACAGGGCTCTTCTCAAAGCCAAGGCTTCCATTCTCTTTGGAGGAGAGCTTATAATCTTCATAGGTGCGGATGGTCTCCGGCCGGTCCTTGTTGGTGAAAAAGTAAGGGGAGGAGGGATAATCCTCATAGCTTAAGGCTATGGTGGCAGCCAGCTTACCGGAAGGAGAGCTCTTTCCAACCATGAGTTCGGCAAGGGCTGCCGCTCCCTGCTCGCCGGCGGTCCCCAGGTATAAGATGGCCTGGATGGACGGGTATTCTTTACTCCAGCTTAAGTCAATCAATCCATTGACATTCAGGACCACAATCACCTTTCTAAAATGGCTTGCAACACTTGCAACCATCTGCTTTTCACTTTCGGTTAAATAATAATCCTCCTCCACACGGCGGTCGCATTCTTCCCCGCCGGAACCCCTGCCGATGACGCAAAGGGCAGTGGTATCTCCGCTTATGGCAGTGATAAGCTCCTCTGGTAGGGCGAATTCCGGGGCGGGAGGGTTATATCGTCCAAATATCTCATAGATCATACCGCTGTTTATCAAACCCTCAAATTCGGCACGGGCCTCTTCTTCACTGGGGGCATCCGCCAGAGCACGTGCAAGCTGTGAACGGTAGAAGACTTCCAGTGCCTCTACAGGCAGAAGACCCACCTTCTTAAGCTCGTCAAGAATGATGGTAGCTTCCTTGGAGGAGGAAGCGCCGGAGCCCCCGCCTCCGATCAAAGTCTGCAGCTGGGCACGGCCGAATACTGCCAGTGTTTCACCGATTCTTAAGGGGAGAATATGATTATCATTTCGCAGCATAACAATTCCTTCCCGGGCGATCTCTCTGGCTAGCTGGAGACGGACGTCTTTTAATCTGTAATTCTTCATGGTTGCTAATTCCTTTCTGCGGGACAGAACTGTGCATACACAGTGATCTTATCACTGCAAGCACTCAAGT
>JAJUHH010000151.1 GCA_029267975.1 Clostridiales bacterium | reverse complement strand
GGTCTTTATCCCAATTCATGGAGAAAAGGTATTCGGCGATAAGCTTACCCAGATCATCTCCCTTGCACAGCGAATCAGGAGTAAAGAAGATAATTCGAAGGTTTTGGCTGTGATTAAGGTTGATGCGGACTATTCGGGAATTAAGTCCATTTGCGACCGGGTTCAGCTCAGGGAAAAGGGCTCCTTGTTCATTATTGATGAGAATAAAAATCTGGTATATCAGAATAACCAGCTGGATAATAAAGATATTATACAGGAGCTTAAGATAGAGGACTTTACCAGGGACGGTTATTATACCCAAAGGATTGCTTCTGAAAAATATATCATTAATGTAGCTTCCCTAGAGTCCACCGATCTGAAGGTGATTGCCATCAATTCCGATAATGAACTCAATAAAGAAGGGAAGGCCATTCGTAACCTGACCATACTCCTGGCTTTTGTTTGTACACTGCTGGCGGTAAGTGTATTATTTGTATTTGTACAAAGGTTCTTAAAGCCCTTATTTAATATTGTCAGCTTAATGAAGCATGTACAGAATGGGGACCTGTCGGTGCGGGTTGAAACAACAAGTAATGACGAAATCGGTTATCTGGCCAGATCCTTTAATAAGATGATACTACGTATTACTGAAATTTTGGATAAAAATACCCAGCTGGTGAAGGATGTTTATGAATCGCGCTATTTGCAAAAGGAAGCCCAGTATAACATTCTCTGCAGTCAGATTAAACCCCATTTCTTATATAATACCCTTAATACCATCAGCCTGCTTATTAAATGTAAGGATAGCAAGGGGGCAATTCAAAGTATCGAAAAGCTGTCCTATTTTATGAGGGGTATCATGAATGCAGACAAGAATATTACCTTATCGACGGAGCTGGAGATTGTGGATGCTTATCTTGGTATTCAGAAGGCAAGGTTTGGTGAGCATCTGGCTTATGAGATTACTATTTCTCCTGACTATCAGGACTATCTTATACCTGCCTTGACCCTGCAGCCCCTTGTGGAGAATGCCATTATCCATGGCTGTGAGGTGAAAAGGGGTAAATCAAAGATTACCCTTTATAGTTCTGCAGATGAACATAATTTTATGATCCACATTAAGGATGACGGAGTAGGAATTGAAGAGAACAAGTTAAAGAGCCTGAATGAAGAATTATCTCTAGCTACATACGTGGAAGACACGAGGAGTGAGAACAGCTCAATCGTAGAAAGCATAGGTCTGATTAATGTGAATAAGAGGATCAAGTTAAAGTACGGCGATGAGTATGGACTAAAGATCCATTCCTCAGAAGAGGAGGGGACGGAGGTTATTCTTCATTTACCGTTAACCCATAAATAGTAGAAAGGAGCATTAGCCATGTATCGTACCTTGATTGTAGACGATGAACTGTTAATGCGACAATATCTGGGCAATCATTTATCCGATATAAGTCCGGACTTCTGTGTGACAGGCATTGCCTGTGATGGTTTGGAGGCGGTTGAGCTTTTGCAAAAGCAGAGCTTTGATCTGGTGCTTACGGATATCAAGATGCCGGAGATGGATGGGCTTAATCTGGCCAAGTATATCTTTGATCTGGAACTTAAAACAAAAGTGATCATTATCTCTGGCTATAATGAGTTTGAATATGCCAGATTGGCAATTAAATACGGTGTATCGGATTACCTGCTTAAGCCCCTGAGTGATGAAGACATCTATGAAACTTTATCGAAGATAAAGGCCGAGCTTACATCCGAGGCCGAAAAGGAAGACAAGAGAATTTCATTGAATAGTTATGAGCATTACAGTGATCAGGAGATAAAAGGAGAGCTTCTCTTAGCCCTGCTGCATGGGAATACAGGCAACCTACAGCTATTATATCAGGTTCTTCAAGGGAGAAATATTACCTTTGCCCAAGGCTATTATGCCATTATGCTATTTTGTATCGATGAATTACATCTGATGCTTCAGGAAAAGCAGGTGTTAGAGAATACTTCATATTCCTTGGATTTATACCAACAATGCAAGGCCTATTGTAACAGGAATAATTATGTGCTGACCTATGATGAGCAGGGATATACCTTACTTCTTCTTGCGGCAAATTCCGAGGAAGACATCTCTGTACTTGCACATTCGATTCATGAGGAAATACTGCATAGCTATTGGGATAAGCAAAAGCCAAAGCTAATCTCCACCTTTGGATATATCGTCAAGGATAGGATGAGTCTTCGCAGCTCCTATTCCTCCGCAGTGGAAGCCCTGGCCTTATGCCTGAAGAAGGTAAACTCCCCCATCAGCTCCAACTATTATGTCAGCCAAAGTAAATTTATTAACGAATTGAATACCATTTGTGACGCCCTATATACGGACTACATATCAAAAAATACAAGCAAGTCCCTCTCTGACCTATATCTTTATATTTCCTTATTTGAAGAAGAGATGAATATCGCTGCAATATTAAGATATGGCTCCTATTTCATTCGCTATTTAGCAAAGAAATGTAATATCAAAACAGATTACATTTTATCCGCCTTCAAGGAGCTGATGTATTGCATTGATGAGTCCATTGGCAGCAGCTTTGACAAGGAGAGTATCCATGCACTCTTTTTACGTGTGCTAAAGGTCCTGGATCATGATGAGCTTTTTATACTCATGCCAGAGACCACAAAGACCGTGGAAAGCGCCAAGGAATACATATGTACTCATTATCATGAGCAGATTAGTCTTGCCATGGTAGCTGACAGCCTAAGAGTGAATCCAAGCTATTTAAGTGACTTATTCCATAAGAGCGTGGGAGAATCCTATAGCAAGTTTTTGACCCGTATTCGGATGGAGCAGGCCCTTCTTCTTTTAAAAAGCAATCCAAATGAAAAGATCTATAAAGTTGCGGAAAAGACAGGCTTTGTAAGTGCAAAGCATTTTAATAATGTGTTCAAAAAATATTATGGGTTTACACCGACGGAATATATTAGCAGGAATATGCTGTAGTGTGAAAACGAGAAATTTAAGCAGATACAGAGCACTTTATCTGGCTTAGAACTTCCCAAACCTAGTTTCCTGCGTTACAATGTAAGTACGGAGCTGTTGAAGGAGGGAGGAAAATGATGAAAGGCATTGGTAAGAGCAGAAGCAGTTCGCCAGGTATGAAGAGAATACATATAAAGCTAATTATCTCATTCCTATTTATAATACTGCTTATAGTTACAGGTATCTTTATAAAATCCAGGTTATTTGATGAACACAAGAATAAAAAGGAGATATTATCGGTAACTACATTGGAAAAGATCATTCATATTAGTGAGTTGTCTACTTTCCAGGCTGTATATAATGGAATTGCTCAGGTGATGAACGAAAAAAAGCCTGATCAGGTGGATTATTATGTATCCTATGAGGCTAAGGTGAATGCCGGGATTGATTTTAAAAATGTAACAATTACTATGGATGAAGCGATTAAGAGAATAACGGTAACCCTTCCGGAGATAGAGATAACTGATATTAATGTTGATATTGCCTCGCTAGATTACATTTTTGTAAATAATAAGGCAAACAAGAGTACCGTATCAGAACAGGCCTATAAAGCCTGTATTGCTGATGTTACGGAGGAAAGTGATACAGAAGCAGCTATTTTTGAACTGGCAGAGCAAAATACAAAGAATATTATGAGAGCACTGATCAGTCCCTTCCTTGAGCAACTAGATACGGATTATGAGTTAGTGATCAATTAAGGGGGGGGACGCAGGATGACATTACGAAAATTAACTTTATTCTTTCTTGTTCTGACATTATCCTTCACATGCATTTCCTGTGCTAAGACCAAGGAGCAAATCAATGCTATAAAACCACAAAGCTCACAAATAAAATATATCTGTGAATTGGCAACCATGGAGTGTTATTATCATAATGTTGCCAAATATACAGAAAAGGATGCCCAAGGAATCCTGTTCTGGAAGAAGTATAAGCATTTCTGGATTGAGTATAGCGGAGTAGTAAAGATAGGAATTGATGTATCCCTGGTTACTGTTGAAGTTGAAGAGGATTCTGTAACCATATCAATGCCGGATGCAAAGGTATTGGATACAAAGGTTGATAAAAATTCTCTCACCAAAGCTTCCTATATCGTGGATGGAAAGTCCGCTAAAATAAGCGCAGAAGATGAAATAAAAGCCTTTGAATATGCCCAGGAAAAGATGATGAAGGCAGCATCGGAGGATAAAGCCTTGTTGGCAAGTGCTCAGCAAAGAGCGCAGATTTTATTAGAAGAATACGTTGCCAATATTGGAAATATAGTTGGAAAAGAATACACGATCAAGTGGAACTATATAAAAGCAGAGGAGCAGGTTTCGGCAAATATATCTGAAGAAGCATCTGATTCTGAGGAAGAGAAAGGTGCCTAACGGCATGTACATGTCAAACCGTGTCAGTAAATGTCGAATATGCATATAATAATGTGATGGTATCAGATTCCATCACATTATTTTTTGTAGGGTCTGATTATAAAGTAGTACCTGCTGATCCACGCGCACCTCATTGCTGTATTGAGGGTCATGCTACAATTACTGCTAAAATATCGGCTTGTGTTATGACCAAAAGTATTGATGTAACAAAATGCCCTTAAAATTGTTCTTAGTAATGTCAATTCAATGTTCCAAAATCCAAGCAGAATATAAATTATATAGAGCTGGGTGGTGACTGGTTATAGGAAAGTATGCTCCCTAGGCTATTGAAAAGAAAATTCAGAACAATAACAAAAAAGACTGATAAACTGTGGCTTTTAAGATTAGCCCCGGCTTATCAGTCTTTGTTGGTTAACGCTTCATTACCATCATCTACTTGATTCTGACAGATATAGATTCATTTCCTGTATAATGGCATCGGCGGCAGCTTCTGCTGTCATGTCTCCATCAAAGAAAGAACTTGCTTCCTTCACAATGGCAGAGATAATATACTCATTTACGTTTATTCGATTGTTCACGGTGGTGCAGATATCAACATACTCCTGCGCCTGGGATGCATTCAAAGCTTCCAGGGTAAGCATTTCTTCTGTGCCGTCCTCTCCGATGGATGTGGTAGCAACAGAATACTGGCTTCGGTCCGTTAAGGCGCTGGTGGTCAGGGCTTTGGCGTTAATCGGAAGGCCGTCATATAAATCACTTTTTTGGATATCCTCCGATAAAACCGTACGGAGGAACTCCTTGCTAAGCTCTGTTTGGTCACTTTTACTGACAATTCCCAGCTCACAGATGGGAGCAAAGGAATTCTCAAAGGAAGTGAAGCTGCCATTGAAGTGATCTGCCATACCATAGGCAAATATTGCATCAAGGAAGCTCTTCGTGGTAGAAAGAGCGAGATGCTTACCATTCTGCATTAGCCATATATTATTACCACGTAAGTCAACTCTCGCATAGGAAGTTACAATTTCACAATTATCTATGATCTGCTTTAGATTATTCAACAGGTAGATCAGATTGCCCTGATCGATTTTGCCCTCATCATCCAGAATAGAATCCAGCTGATAGGGTGTAAAGGTACTGACCATATCCTTGATTGTCACCTTGCCAAATAGCGAGCCCTCTGTATACTTGGATGCAAAATCGGCAAGTGCTTCCAGGGAGTTTAGTCCATATGTATCCATGCTGCCATATAGAATCGGTAATCCGTATCTTGCCGGGATTCTATATATATTACCATTATCCACATAGGTATCTGCGATATTCTTAAGCAGGGTTCCGTCATCGATCATGGGTTGGATTACATCACTGATATCCGCTAATACGCCCTTCTCCAGGAAGGATTCGGCCGGCAGTCCATCAAGTACAAGGATATCGTAATTTCCTCCTGCCAAGAGCTCTGTGTTCAATGCACGGATATAATCCTCTTTGATGGTAATGTCTGCCGCTTCGTATTCTTCGGCCGTCATAGCAGTAGTGAAATTAACCTTCACATCCGGATGGGCTTGCTGGAATTCGGAAGCTGCCTGCCTTAAGGTGCTGTTATCCGTAAGAGCATAGATATTAAGTTCATTGGAGGGTATGCTGTCCACCGTTTCGTCATACACATACTGCTTCATGGCATAACCGTTTTCTGAATTATAGAGCACATAATATTGGTCTGAAGTGCAGATAAAGCCGCAGCTCCACAGAGTGGGCATAGCCAGTGAGGTTAGGGTTCCGTCAAGCACAGTATTCCAGAGGGAGGTTCCCTCTTCCAGCCGGAAAATACCATCTGCATTGCATATCAGGATATCCTGGCCATCGGTATCACAGAAGATATTAGATGAAATCTGTGATTCCAGAGGATAGCTGCTGCTATTTGCTATTGCTGAATCATGGACTATGATGCCTTTCAGCTTATTACCGTCTGTTTCCGCCAGAATGAGCTTTGATCCCATACTGGATAGAAATTCACTGCTATAATTGACATCAGACACTGTGTATTCTATCTTATGGTCCTCACTACTGTAGATAACAACCTCTTTATTAAAAAAGATAACAACAAAGCGGCCGTCCTCCATCATGGTAACCGATGAGGGGAACACATAAGCACCGTAGGTAGGATCCGGCTCCTCTAAGCCCTCGAGATGTAGGGCTTCAGAGCTTTTCCCATCCCTTGAACATAGCAGATGTGGTTTCAGACTATTATCAGTAATTTCCGTGAAGTATAAGTACTGATAACCGTTAGAAGACTCCATGACTTTCGGCTGATAGGTCCAGCCTCTGGGCAGAGGATCAAGGGTTTTTAACCATTCCGGTGTAGCCTCAATCCAGGTTCCGTCTTTCTCCAAGCGGTAGCCGGTGATGAAAAAAGGATATTCATTAAAGTAATACAAGAAGGGCGTGTTATCCGTCTTTGTGAGATAAAGTGTACTTGCCGTAATCCCTTCCGGCAAAGAAATATTTTTTTCTACATATCTTCCCTTTGCGATGTGACTGCTATCTTCTGAGTTTCTTTGGCTACAACCATTGAAAACACAGCTGATTACTATGATCAGACATAGAATTTGCCTTGC
>JAJUHH010000150.1 GCA_029267975.1 Clostridiales bacterium | reverse complement strand
TGAATATTATTAAGAGGGTGTATCTATGGAGCAATATTTTACCGAAATAAAAAAGTTCCTGGACGAGGAAGGACGTTTAACCCTCTTCCCCTCCAAGAAACGAAACAAAGTCATCTCCTTATATTATCTTGCAAGCAATTTTAAATCTGGCGTCATTTATACTGAGAAAGAGGTAAATGAAATCCTCGAATGCCATCATACCTTTCAGGATAAGTGGCTGCTTCGACGGGAACTCATTAATCTTGGGCTCTTATGCCGCTTGAATGACGGTTCCCAGTACTGGCTATCCCAGGAACCGCCAAAGTTTGAGGAGCTTGGCTTATAAAGTCAGGCTCTAACGCTGAATATAGGTTACATCATCAAAATTCACCCGGAAGGTTTCGCCTTCCTTCATCAGGATATGTCCTGATTCATAAAGCTTCCCTCCCAGGGTGATGGATACCTGACTTGCTCCGTAATAGTCTCCCAGTGTATTGACAATACTCTGAAGGATGAGGCTCTCGTAGCCGGCACCGGCATTCATCTCTTTCACAAAATCAGTTGAAAAATCAACGTTGACAATACCTTCCTTATCCAGATAAATATCATTAATCTCGACATTCGGTCCAAGCAGCGGCAGGTATGTATCATCCGTCGCTTCTTTCTTTAATAGCTTCTCCAGTACGTTTTCACTATCCTCACCGGTCTGAAAGCTGATCTGGGTCTTATCTGCATAGATTGTCTCATCAATTCCGGGATGGTACAAGGAAATGGTACGTGTGAAGGCTGTATCTTTATTGACTTCGCTCAGGGTTGAAACAACCTCCAGCGCATCCGAAGTAAAGACAGTCTTGACAAGACCGACTCCAAATCCATAATAATCCTTGGTGATACTTTCGCTATCCTGGGTTGTAACCTCCAGTGCATCAAAGGTTCCATAAGGAGTCACAACCTGTACCTTGGTTTGGGAGATATATCTCTTCCTTCCATCCGGCAAAGTCCATTCTGTCCCTTCCACGAGAGGCTCCATTAAAAGTATTTCCCCTTCTTCCCCGGAGGAACGGTCAAGGAAATTCTCTCTGTAATAGCACTCATTTACAATATAATTAACAGATACCTTACCGTCAGCTACTTCAATCACCCGAACCGTTTCTGTTCCGCCATTCGTCGTTCTGGTCTGGAGCCTGTGATTCTTTTGATCGATATAATCGATATATCTGCTAAATCCGGCATATTCATTACCCTCTCCGGCATAGATATATTCCGTGTTGGCCTCGAAAGGATAATAATTCTCCACTTTCAGTAAATCCTCATCCGAACTATCCTTCACTTCATTCTCTTCCGGTACATCCTTTGCAGGAAGTGTAAGCACCGGTGCACTTGTGGGTGTTGCTGTTACTGTATTATTCTCCTCCTGCTGTCCTTGCTTCCCGCAAGCACTCAGCAAAGCAGCAAGAATGAGCATAACACTTAACATAATCCTTTTCTTCATAGTCATACCCCTTTTCAGAGAAAACTTTCTCATACCTTAGACGACAGATACCTTGTTCCGGGTCCAGACCTTGGCACAGGACATTGACCTAAGCGATGGTCTTAATCCAACAGCGCCTGCGTTTATGCTGTCTGGTCTCGTAATGCTTCCATAGGGCCTGAACCTGGTGATTGGTCTCAAGCTCCGGTCCTGTTTCTGCATATTCTACTCCATTTTTTCTGGCAGAGGCTGCCATGGAATTCATAAGAACTGCTGTCAGTCCTTTATTCATCATATGGGGCAGCACTCCGATCAGATACAGATCCAGCACCTTTGTCTTCCGAAAGGGCGCTCTCAGGATACGATACCAACCGAAGGGAAGCAGTCTGCCCTTACTTTTCTTTATTGCTTTGTTCATGGAGGGCATTGCAAGTCCAAAGCCTACCATCTGCTCCTTGTCATCCACTAGTAATTTCACATATTCCGGGTTCACCAACAAAATAAACTGGTCATAATACTTTTTGATCTGCCCCTGGGTCAGCTCTACGGTTCCGTAGAGGTTGGCATAGGCAATATTAAGCAGGTCAAATACCTTGGGTATAAAGGGCTTAATGTCTCTTCTTCTTTTCAGTTCTACCAGTTTGAGATGGTTCTTTTTTAATACAGCTGCTGCCAGCTGATCCAGCTTCTGGTTGGGTTCTTTGGGGAGAAACACCTGATACTCAACCCAGTCAATATCCTTGACAAACCCCAGTGCCTCCATGTGTCTGATATAATAAGGATGATTGTAGATGGTAATAAACATACCTTCCTCTTCAAAGCCCTCAACAAGCATTCCCTCCTGGTCCATATCACAAAAGCCGATGGGTCCATGCAGCTCCGTCAGCCCCTCTTCCCTGCCCCAGTTTTCCACTGCCTGAAATAATGCCTTTGACACTTCAAGATCATCAATAAAATCCACTCTTGAGAAGCGGATTCTCTTTGTATTCCATTTATCGTTGGCTGCTTTACTGATTATTCCCGCAATTCTGCCAACACATTCACCATTCTTATATGCAAGAAACTGTTTGGTCCTGCAATATTCATAGGCCGGATTCTTTTTTGGATTAAAATTGCTGATTTCATCCTCGATCAAATCCGGAATTGCCTGTGGAACCTCCTGATACATTTTTACCGGAAATTCTGCAAATATCCTCTGCTCCTTCTTTGTTGCCACCTCACGAATCTCTACCATAGTAGACTCCCCCCAAGTTGTACATTGTAACGCTTCTCTCATGCATGCACAATCAACAAATAACTCTGCCTGTTCAGCTTGATCAGCGGAAACTATTCCCACTGATAATAGTATTGTATAACAGCTTGAAATGATACGCAACAGTCATATTCTTTCAAAGAAGGCACGAAACCTGGGCAGAAATGCATAATTTCCTAAATGTCATATACAGCTTAATTATTTTTTTGAAGTTGTTGAAAAGTTATTCTGTTTGTATTAAAATAGTGGCTATATTTCCAAAAATAATCACCATTATTTAACAAAATTTTAAACGTAGAATTTCAACTCAAAGAAGGGTGGGAAACAATATGGACGCAATTACAGTAAATCAGCTCTCAAAGACCTTCCGGGTGAAGGTAAAGGAAAAAGGCTTGAAAGGCAGTTTAAAATCCATCTTTCAACCGGAGTACAAATCTATTCAGGCAGTGAAGGACATCAGCTTTCAGGTCAAAGAAGGTGAGATTCTTGCCTTCATTGGTCCCAACGGCGCAGGGAAAAGCACTACAATCAAGATGCTGACGGGTATTCTCTATCCGGAGCAGGGGGAAGCCATGGTTATGGGGATCAATCCGGCTCTTAAGCGAAAGCAGCTTTCCTATCAGATCGGAACCGTATTCGGACAAAAGGAACAGCTCTGGATGCACTTAACCCCCTATGATAACTTCAAATTCTTTGGAACCATCTATGATTTAAAGGATCATGAGGTGGAGGCACGAATCGAAGAGTTGAAGCAGGTATTTGAGCTGGAGGAGTTCATCAATACCCCTGTCAGAAATCTATCCCTGGGCCAGAGGATTCGGTGTGAGATCGTAGCTTCCTTAATTCATAGACCCAAGGTATTATTTCTTGATGAGCCCACCATCGGCCTTGACCCTGTGGTAAAGGAAAATATCCGGGCTCTGATCAAGAAAATGAACCGGGAATATAAGACCACCATCTTCCTCACCAGTCATGATGTGGGTGATATTGAGAAGCTTTGCAAGAGAATCATTATCGTAAATCACGGCCGCATCGTACTGGATGACAGTATGGAGAACTTAAAGTATCACTATCTTAAGAAGAAGGTAGTGGAGCTGAAGCTTCGGGATGCAGTTGATCTGTCAGATGAGGATGGCATCACCGTACTGAAGAGCAAGGGGAATAATGTAAAGCTTGAGATTGACACCACCAAGAAGGATATCTCCGATGCCCTGAAGCTGATTGATGCAGATAACATCCTGGATATCAATATATCCAACATACCCCTGGAGAATATTATTACGGAAATATATAAGGAAAACAGGCAGACTTTGATGAAAGGAAGTGACACTCCTTGAGAAAGTATCTCTTTATCTGCAAAGCAACCTTAATGGAAAGCCTGCAGTATGTGATGAATATTGCTCTGGGCTTTATCTCTTTCTTTATGATGGTCTTCGTATTCATCAACCTGTGGAATTATATTTATTCCGATCCATCCAAGCTGATCAGCGGATATTCCAGGGGGCAGATGATCTGGTATGTCATCCTGACAGAAATTCTTTGGTATGGTACCAGAAATCGTACCCTGACTGTCCAGATCAGTGATGACATCAAGAGCGGGACCATTGCTTATGGCCTGAACAAGCCATATCACTATATTGTTTATATCATTGCTAAGCATATCGGGGAGATTGCTCTTAAGTTTGTTCTATTCTTGGGTGCTGGCCTTGTGATCGGCTTAATATTTGTTGGGCCCATCAGGGATTTTTCACCCTTGCGGCTTCCCCTGATCCTCCTCTCCCTGCTGCTTGGCATTCTGATCAATTCCTTTATTCGGATGGCTATAAGCGTTCTGTCCTTCTGGATTGAGGATTGTTTTCCCTTCCACTGGATCTACGACAAGCTGCTCATCCTTGTGGGGATCATGTTTCCTGTGGAGGTCTTTCCCCAGTGGGCACAACCAATCATACGCTGCTCACCAATCTATGTCGTATCCTATGGTCCGGCCAAGCTGGTTATAGATTATAATTACAGTACTGCCCTTGAGATCTTGCTTGCACAGTTGATTTATCTGGCAGTTTCCTTTATCTTATTAATGCTTTTCTATCAGAAGGGAGTGAAACGGGTAAATGTTAACGGAGGTTAAAAACCAACTGCATGTTATACTGCTGTCTGTAAAATATAACATCATGCGGGAAATGACCAATCGTGTCACCTTCCTTATGAATGTAAGCTTTATGATGCTCAATAATGCTGCCTTTATCATACAGTGGATGCTGCTCTTCCGTCTCAAATCCGATATCGGAGGCTACGGTTTAAATGATGTCATGGTCTTATGGGGTTTGTCTGCAGGAACCTTCGGCCTGGCACATGTTTTCTTTCACAGGGCCTTCTCCCTTCCGGATCTGATCATTCACGGAAAGCTTGATTCCTTCCTGGTTCAGCCTAAGAGCGTCCTGCTCAGTGTAATCACCTCAGCGACCAGCTCTTCGGCAATCGGAGACATCATTTATGGCTATATGATACTTACCATATTTAACTTCAGCTTCTCTAACCTGCTGCTGTTTACCCTCTTTATCATCCTGGGTGCCCTGATCCTGACCGCCTATGCTGTCATTGTGGGCAGCTTATCCTTCTGGATCCTGCGATCGGAAATGCTTTCTGAGAACCTGAATAATATTATGGTTAACTTTCAGACCTATCCGGATGGTATCTTTAAGAATGTCATCCGTTTCCTGCTCTATACCCTGGTTCCGGTAGGCTTTGTCGTATACCAGCCTCTGAAGATCATACTGCATTTTAATCTTATGGCCTGTTTGGGTGTGCTGGCCTTCACCATTGGGATATGCCTTCTGGCCTTCTTTGTATTCTACCGGGGCTTAAGGCGTTATACCTCCAGCAGTCTTATGAGTGCCAGGATATAACTGATGAAGTACCCTTATAATACGACCCATTCAGCCGGCTATCGGCTAAATTACATCTCTTTCGGAGATTGCTGAACCCTTGCGATAGAATTTATGACTATAATTATTTACATACTGTAAATTTGTGGTACAATTAGAAATGAACTGCTTGATGAAGTGACAACAGGTTTACCATAGATAAATTGCTCGGTATTACAGCCGGTCACAGAATTTACCTACGTTGAAACAGGACAATCGTACAGACTTGCCTGGCAGAATTACGAAAACAGCTCAGTACACTAATCTCAGACGTGCTCAGTGTGTTTTAACGAACTAATTCTACATTAACGAAAAGTAAAGGAGTGGAGTATTTTATGGTACTGGAAGGAAAAGTAGTTGTAGCACAAGGTGGAGGTCCCACAGCAGTCATCAATCAGTCCTTAGTAGGGGCCGTGCTGGAATCTAGAAAATTTCCACAAATCACTAAAGTTTACGGGGCAATCAATGGGGTTGCGGGCATTATTAACGAGGACTTTCTTGATCTGACTCAGGAAACGACTCACAATCTGGAGCAGGTAGCAATCACCCCCTCCTCCGCATTATTTTCAACCAGAGATAAGCCGGACACCGCTTATTGTAAAGAGATATTCAAGGTATTCCAGGCGCACGGCGTAAGATATTTCTTCTATATCGGAGGAAATGATTCCGCTGATACCGTTCGTATCGTTAATCAGCAGGCTGAGTCCTCAGGCTATGAATTCCGTGCCATCCATATCCCGAAGACGATTGATAATGACTTGATGATGAATGATCACACGCCCGGATATCCATCCGCGGCAAAGTTCGTCGCACAAGCCTTCATCGGTCTGAATCTGGATAATCGGGCGCTGCCGGGTGTACATATCGGTGTAGTCATGGGACGTAATGCAGGTTTCTTAACTGCAGCAGCATCCATTGCACAGAAATATCCTGATGATGGTCCTCATTTGATCTATCTGCCGGAACGGCATTTTAGTATAGATAACTTTATTCGGGATGTGAAAGAAGTATATGACAGATACGGCCGCTGTATCGTGGCTGTATCAGAAGGAATACAGGATGAAAACGGTGTTCCCATTGTGACAAAGCTCATTGAAAGCGGAAAAGATGCCCACGGCAATACCCAGCTGTCAGGAACCGGAGCACTGGGTGACCTTCTAACCCAGGAGGTAAAGAAACGTTTGGGTATCTCCAGAGTTCGGTCCGATACTCTGGGCTATCTGCAGCGCTCCTTTATGGGTTGTACCTCCGAGATCGACCAGCATGAAGCAAGAGAGGTTGGAGAGAAAGCAGCTCAGTTCGCTATCTGGCATAATATCGATGGCTCCATCGTAATTAATCGTACCGGTTATTATTCTGTAGATTATAAGATGACTGCCCTGCAGAATGTAGCAGGCAAGACCAAGCTGATGCCGAATCATTTCATTAACGACAAGGGCAATAACGTTACAGATGCCTTTAAATATTATC
>JAJUHH010000149.1 GCA_029267975.1 Clostridiales bacterium | reverse complement strand
CTTTTCATGAAGCAGACAGGCTAAGCCGTGACGGTTAGCCACCTTTTTCATACATTCCATCACCAATTGGTTGTGGTCGGTAGCAATATTTGCAGTAGCATAAATAGGTGCTAATTCATGCTGTGCGGGAGCCACCTCATTATGCTGGGTCTTAGCAGTAACACCCATCTTCCAGAGCTCGATATTCAGTTCCTTCATGAAGGATCCAATTCTCTCGCGGATGCTTCCGAAATAATGATCCTCTAATTCCTGACCCTTAGGAGGCATTGCTCCGAATAGGGTTCTTCCAGCGAAGATAAGGTCATCTCTCTTTAAATATTTTGCTTTATCAACGATAAAATATTCCTGCTCAGGTCCAACGGAAGGTTTTACATACTTCACATCTTTATGACCAAAGAGCTTTAATATTCTGACTGCCTGTGTGCTGAGTGCTTCCATAGAACGAAGTAATGGAGTCTTCACGTCCAGAGCTTCTCCGGTATAGGAACAGAAGGCAGTAGGAATGCAAAGGGTAACACCGGTAGCATCTTCTCTTAAGAAAGCCGGTGAAGTGCAGTCCCATGCGGTATATCCTCTTGCTTCAAAGGTAGCTCTGATACCACCGGAAGGGAAGGAGGATGCATCCGGCTCACCCTTAATTAATTCTTTCCCGGAAAACTCCATGATTGCCTTACCGTCCGATGTGGGACTGATAAAGGAATCGTGTTTTTCTGCTGTAATTCCTGTTAAGGGCTGGAACCAGTGTGTATAATGAGTTGCTCCTCTTTCAATAGCCCAATCCTTCATTGCATTGGCAACAACCTCAGCAACGCTGGGATCAAGATCCTCACCATTCTCAATTGTCTTCTTTAATGCCGCATAAATCTTCTTTGGCAGACGCTCTACCATAGTCGCATCGTTAAACACGTCAATTCCAAAAAGCTCTGTTAATTTCTCAGACATACCATAATCTCCCTTCATTATGAAAATAACATAAAAATGGCGTCCCCAAAAAGAATTGAGAACGCCATTGCTCAACACAAAAAATTTATATATAAGTATATAACACGTTTTTGTCAAAAAGAAAAGTACTTTTTTTAAAAACTTGCAATTTTATTAAAATTCACTGAAAGCTTAAGAAAATATCCTGATGTATCCAATATTACTACCAATTTATTCAAGATACCATTCATCCTTGCTTGTATTCTCTTCGGAATCTTCTGCCTTGGGCATGTATTTTTTCAGAACCCGCTCCATAAGAAGGGAATTTAACAAAACAACAAGCGTTGGAAGAATAAAAATTGTAATGGGAATGATATAAATAGCAATTAAACCAATGGCTGTGATGATGATCATACCCACAGTAAAGGGAATATGTCTGATGGACATAAATACGGCTGCTTTCAAAAGCTGCTTCACTGTCATGTCAAATCTGGACAGAACCGGGAAAGCATAGATTGTGATGCAGACAGCCAAAAAGCCAAAAGCTATAAAAGCACCAAATAATATGGATCCCATCAGCCCTGATCCCTTTAAATTGGCATAAGCCCAGGTAATATCAAAGCTTAATACCAAAAACAAAACAGTTAAACCCACTCCCACAATTGCCCCACGCTTAAAATTCAACTTAAAGGATTTAAAGAACTCCCTGAGCAGATAGCCACGCTCCCTGCGGATTACCTTTACAGTAGCATAATATAAGGCTGTGCTTGCCGGTCCGATGGTGATGATCGGAATACAGAAGATGACATAAATGACACTTAAAAATATAATATCGCAAACTTTACTCAGAAATGTAAAAAATGCATTGTCAACATTGAAGAAATTGCTCATACAACACCCAAACCTTTCCCTTTTTATGTGCAAGATTAACTCTTATGCATAATTCGAGCCCATTCTCGCTTCACACTGATATTTATTTTATCATACTTGTCCCTATTAAGAAAGCAAAAAAGAGTGAAAGATTCATAAAATCTTACACTCTTTATATGGATCTGTTGCACTTAAGTTAATAAGGAAGGAAAGTGCAACAGCCCCTTTAAGACATGATGTCTATATTCCACTATAAAAATTAATAACGAAAGTCTGCTGCATTTCACTTATCCGTTTAATTCATCCCTTTTTAGAAGCAGTCATCCAGCAACTGGAAGTATGCCTGAGGATGTTGACAGGCAGGACAGAGTGTCGGAGCTGCATCTCCCTCATGAATATAACCGCAGTTCAGACATTTCCAATAAACCTTGCCATCCTTCTTAAATACAGTGCCATCCTCAATATTCTTAAGAAGACTGCGATATCTCATTTCGTGATGCTTCTCCACCTTGGCAATCAGATTAAAGCGTGCCGCAATATCAGGGAAGCCTTCCTCCTTTGCTGTAGCTGCAAATGCAGGATAATCAAGCTCTGCCTCTTCATGCTCGCCATTTGCAGCTGATTTAAGATTAGCTACAGTATCTCCATAGGCGAAAGGATAGGTAGCGTTAATTTCTACCGGAGCAGGATTCTCTCCATCAAGATGCTCCAGCGCAAGCTTCATAAATACCTTTGCATGCTCCTTCTCATTCTCAGCTGTCTCCATAAAAATATTCTGGATCTGCTTATACCCTTCCTTGCCGGCTACAGATGCAAAATAGGTGTATCTCATTCTTGCCTGAGACTCACCGGCAAAAGCCTTCATCAAATTCTCTAAGGTTTTGGTTCCTCTTAAGTTTGCCATAGGTACATCTCCTTATGTATATAATGTGGTTATTATTGCAGATTTGGAGCCTTGCTTAGAATCTCCAGCCCCATTCGCATAGCATAATTATACCACATTTTCATCATAATTCCAATGAAAAACTGCCTAAATCCTATGGATAAACAGACCACTGCGAAGCTTAGGCTCAAACCAGGTGGACTTGGGGGGCATGAGCATGCCGGCATCTGACACTGCAAACAGCTCCTCGATTGTGGTTGGATACAGGGTAAAGGCAACCGCCATGTCCTCTGCCACACGCCGCTCCAGTTCCTTATATCCCCTGATTCCACCGATGAAGTCTATTCTCTTATCCACTCTTGGGTCGCCGATGCCCAGAATAGGCTGTAAGAGGTAATCCTGTAATATTGACACATCCAGGGCTGCAACAGGATCTAATTTACCGCAGCAGCCTTCTTTCGCCTTCAGCCGATACCAGCCATTCTTTAAATGCATACCAAAGGTGGCTTTGATTTCCGGCATATAAGGCTTATCACCCATATAATCTACGACAAAGCTATCTTGAAGCTTCTTAAGAAATTCCTCTGTGCTCAGGCCGTTTAAGTCTCTCACCACCCGATGATAAGGAAGGATCATCAACTGATCATGAGGAAACAATACAGACAGGAAATAGTTAAATTCCTCCTGACCGGTATAGTCAGGCTGTTCTGCTCTTCTTTGCAGCCCTACCTTTACCGCAGAAGCGGCACGATGGTGGCCGTCAGCAATATAGATAGAAGTAATCTCAGCAAAGGCAGCTGTAATGGCCTCTATTTGGCTCTTCTTATCAATCCTCCAGACCGTATGACTGATCCCATCCGGGGAAAGGAAATGATATAAGGGAGCTTCTGATATGGCTGCTCCCACCATCTCATTGATAGAATGCTTAGCGCGGTAAGCCAGAAAGATAGGGCCGGTCTGGGCCTGACAGGTGTCTACATGCCTGATACGGTCCTGCTCCTTATCCTCTCTGGTATTTTCATGCTTCTTAATCCTGCCGGACAGATAATCATCAATGGAGGCGCAGGCCACCAACCCGGTTTGGGACCGTCCGTTCATGATCAGCTCATAGACATAATAGCATTCCTTCTCCTCCATAAGGAAGGTGCCATCTTGGAATAGCTCCTGCAGGAGCTCTCCTGCCTTCTGATAAACACAAGGATCATAGGTATCCACCGTATCAGGAAAATTCGTCTCCGGCCGGTCAATCCTCAGAAAAGAAAGAGGCTCTCGATCGACTTCCTCCATCGCCTCTCTGCGGTTGTACACGTCATAGGGTAATGCCGCTATCCGGTGGGCAATGCCGGCCTCCGGTCTGATGCATGAAAACGGTTTAATGTTCGCCACGAATATCCCTCCATTTTGAATAAGTCATATATGATAAAATATCATAGATGGGCTAGCAAAACAACCCTTGATCTTCTATATAGGTTGACATCAATCTATGAAATGTTACTGTTCACACCCATCCAGACCTGATGTTAAGCATATGACTACTGATTGGTGTGAACAGCAGCAATTAAGACAGGCTAATTAATATCCTGCATACTGAAATCCTGTCCGAATATGGTTATAAGATCTAGTTTATTGATATCAATAGGGACTGTAAATGTCACGACAGCTTCATAATCTGTTTCTTCAGAGCCTGTAGAGTATTTAAAGCCATTGTTATCAAGCTTAACATTATCACTGAAAGCAAATATCATGTTTGATACCTCATTGTACATCAATTTAAGTAAAGTAGTACCTTTATCCCTTTCGAATGCTTTAAATTTCATTGTGCAGGACAGTGGCGTAATATGAACTGACTCAAAAGTAAATTTATACTTATCAATCTCTACTGTTTTATCCACATAGAGAATCTTACTGTTATTTGCTTTCGCATCAAATGATATGGAAAATTCCCATCCGGTATCATAAACTGTTACAAATCTTAAATCTCGGTCATAATATCCCAATTTATCAAATGCAATAGTATATTCACCGTCCTGAAAGTCCTCATTGCCAATAACCGTATACAGTATTTCAAATTGATTATCCGCTAAATCATTATTATCTTCCTTATAAAAGTATTGTATGGATCCCATACTAAAATCCTTAAACAAACTCCCTCTTTCACCATCAAAACGATAATTTTTCAGCATCTCAAAACCATTATCATTATAAACATAATCCAATTGTTTTGCAGTGACCCGAAGCATGATATGCATAGCATTACCACTGTATATCATACCTTTAATATCTATTTTCAGTTCATCTGTATCAACTACTGTTCCGACCATGCTTGATGCGATACTGTTTAGCTGATCTGAGCTCATATAATTATTATCAGTAGTAATGTCTTTATTTGCTCTGTGTAAAAAAAAGCCTGCAAAAAAATATCCGCCTGTTAATTCATTGGCTGCAACAGTAGTTGTAGCGAATATTAATACTGCGATGATAATTGCAGCAAAATTAATTTTCTTAAAGAAAGTCAAATCATAACCTGCAGATGCTTTTTTATCCATTAAAGCATCCAATAACTTATTGCTCCGCTCATCAAAACCTTCCGGTAATCTTATTTCTTCAACTTCCGCCAACTTTTTAATCATTGAATCAAACTCGCTCATATTGACACACCTCTTCATTCATAAAATATTGCTTTAATAAACTTCTTGATCGATTGAGCCTTGAATTGACAGTTCCGGTGGGTATGCGCAGGATCTTTCCTATATCCTTGATACTCATATTTTCGTAATAAAAAAGTATCGTAACAACTCTGTATTTTTCATTTAGCTTATTAACAGCATCCCATAGGATCAGTGTATCAAAAGCTTTATCGATGCCGGAATCTCCTATCAATTCCTGATCAAGATATGCGTATTTTTTCTTTTCTTTGCAATTGCATAGGATTCGTTAATGAGAATCCTCATAGCCCAAGCTTTAAATCTCTTCTTATCTTTCAGCTGATCATAGTTTGCGAAAATCTTGCATGTAGCTTCACTGACAGCATCTTCCGCATCTGTCTGATTTCTTAATATCCCTAACGCCATACGGAAAAGTCTTGGTCGATATTCGATTATCAGCTTACCCAAATCATCAAATTCTTTCGTACTTAGCACCTCCCTATAATTATCTTGATATCTAATAGATAAAATAATCCACTCAAAACTTCCATTTAAAATTCAAAAAATGTCTAAATTCATTATAGTATTCTTTTCGCACATAATTAAGACCAGGGCTGTAAATCATTTGGATAAACAGTCCTGGTCTTATTAAATACTTATCTATAAATAATTATATTACTTAACAATTCTAACTTTTAATACGCCATTTATCTTTGCTACTCTTTCTACCACTTCGTCATTGTGGGCAGATTCCACATCAATTACCGTATAAGCATATTCACCCCGGCTCTTATTCACCAGATTGGCAATATTAATGTTCTCCGCAGAGAAGGCTCCGGTAAACTGACTTAACATGTTAGGAATATTTCTGTGGCAGATGGTAATCCGGCCGTCCGTGGTACAGACTCCTGCGTCGCAGTTGGGATAGTTGACGGAATTTCTGATATTGCCATTCTCCATGTAATCCATCAGCTGTCTCACAGCCATCATGGCACAGTTATCCTCCGATTCCTCTGTGGAAGCACCCAGGTGGGGAATGGCGATTACTCCCGCCATCTTTGCTGTCTTCTCATTGGGGAAATCAGTCACATATCTGGCAACCTTGCCCGACTGTAAGGCCTGCTCCATATCGCTGTCATTCACCAGAAGATCTCTGGCAAAGTTAAGGATAATCACACCATCCTTCATCTTACTGATGGAATCTGAATTGATCATTTCTTTGGTGTTTACTGCCGGATCAGCATCCGTAACCAAGGGGGTATGCAGGGTAATGTAGTCACATTCCTTATAAATCTCTTCCCTGGTCTTTACATGAACCACGTCCCGGGACAGGTTCCAGGCACTGTCCACGGAGATAAAGGGATCATAGCCATATACCTTCATGCCCAGCCGGTTGGCTGCATTTGCAACCAGGACTCCGATGGCTCCCAGGCCAATGACGCCGAGCTTCTTGCCTAAGATTTCCTTGCCTGCAAACCTTGCCTTTCCCTTCTCCACCAGCTTAGCGATCTCAGGCTCCTCCTTAATGGTCTGTACCCAGTTCACACCGCCGATAATGTCGCGGGAAGCCAGCATAAGGCCTGCGATTACCAGCTCCTTAACGCCGTTGGCATTGGCGCCCGGTGTATTGAATACCACAATTCCCTGTTCCGAGCAGCGCTCCAGGGGAATATTATTCACTCCTGCTCCTGCTCTTGCAATGGCCTTTAAGTTATCACTGAATTCCAGCTCATGCATGGCTGCGCTTCTTACCAGCACCACATCCGCATCCTGCAGCCGGTCAACCTTCTTATAT
>JAJUHH010000148.1 GCA_029267975.1 Clostridiales bacterium | reverse complement strand
ATATATCTGACCGAGGAAAGGAAAAAGGAGCTGATACATAATGTATACAATAAGTTTGATTATTTAAAGAAGGAGCTTCCTATTTATAATGAAGAAGAGGAGGAGCAGCAAACTCAGCTGATCCGCTATATGATTGAACGCTTAAGAAGAAATAACTACCGCCTGGCAATTTTATTTGTCCTGGTGGTTATGATGTCCATCGTTCTTCTTCTGAACTACTTTTATACTTTGAATTTCAGCAATCTCTATTGGCTGATCATTATCCTGCCCCTGATTATGTTTATTGGGGAGATGATTGCGGACAACCTTGCCCAGAGCAGGAGCAGCTTCTTAAGTAAAGACAATCCTACAGATTATCAGGAAATGAAAAGTGAAATCAGATAAGAAGCACTAATAAAAAGGATTTCCTTGCCAGATGGAAATCCTTTTGCTATACTTAGCGTAAGCAAATGATTCCTTCATTGCGGAGAGACAATGAAAGGAGCTTTTATGTTCAGTAAAGCATACAGCGCAGCCGTCCATGGGATTGATGCTGTTATGATCTCTGTAGAGGCAGATATCAGTGATGGTCTGCCTATCTTTGATATGGTCGGTTATCTTGCATCAGAGGTAAAGGAAGCAAGAGAGCGTGTGAGGATCGCCCTGAAGAATGCAGGCTATCACATCCCGGCCAAACGGATTACCGTCAATCTATCACCGGCAGACATTCGCAAGGAGGGTACCGCCTTCGATCTGCCTGTTGCAATCGCAATTCTAACGGCCCTTGGCCATCTGCCCCAAGAGGACCTGAAAGGTACCTTAATCGTGGGGGAACTCAGCCTGAATGGTAATGTGAATAAAGTAAACGGAGTCCTGCCGATTGTCTATGAGGCAAAGGAGCGGGGCTATGAACGCTGCATCATCCCCAAAGAAAACGCCGGGGAAGGAGCTGTGGTCAGTGGGATCAGGACTTATGGTGTTGCAAGTCTGTCCGAAGCAGTAGAGCTGCTTTCCGGGCGAGCCAGTAGGAAGGAAGAAGCCATTGATCTTGATACTTTGTTTGAGCAGGCCAATCAGGAGGATGGCATGGACTTTTGTGAGGTGGCAGGTCAGCGGGCAGCCAAGCGTGCCATCGAGATCGCAGTATCGGGTTTACATAATATTCTTATGATCGGACCTCCCGGTTCCGGCAAGACCATGCTGGCCAAGCGAATCCCCACCATCATGCCGGAGCTTTCCTTTGAAGAAAGCATGGAGCTTTCAAAAATCTATAGTATTGCAGGTCTAATGAATCAGCAGGCACTGATTGTCAGGCGTCCCTTCCGCAGTCCCCATCACACCATCACAACCACGGCCCTCATCGGCGGCGGCCGTATTCCCAAGCCGGGCGAAATCAGCCTGGCTCATCATGGAGTCCTATTTCTGGACGAATTACCCGAATTTCAAAAAAATGCAATCGAGGTCCTACGTCAACCTCTGGAGGAGAAAGCAGTCACCGTTGCAAGACTTGGCGCTTCCTATCAATATCCAGCCAGCTGTATGCTGGTTGCTGCCATGAATCCCTGCTCCTGCGGCTATTATCCGGATCGCAACCGCTGTGACTGCTCCATTAATATGGTGAAGCGTTATCTGGGCCGTATCTCACAGCCCCTTTTGGACCGCTTTGATATCTGTATCGAGGCCCTGCAGATGAATTATCAGGACCTTCACGGAGGGGGCCCTCAGGAATCCTCCCAGGAGATCCGTAAGCGGGTGGAGATCGCCAGACAAATGCAATTAGAACGCTACCGGGGACAGAAGATCTATTTTAACTCCCAGCTTACCCCGAAGACCATCAAGAAATATTGCAGGCTTAACAGCGCAGAGCAGTCCTTATTAGAAGAGGCCTTTGTTAAATTAAATCTCAGCGCCAGAGCTTACCACAGAATATTAAAGGTTGCCCGAACCATAGCAGATCTGGAGCAGAGCGAGCGCATTACTTCAAAGCACATCAGCGAGGCTATTTGTTACCGCAGTATTGACCAGAAATACTGGGGAGAGTAGTAGCAGTATTGATAGGAGGAGGATATATTATGTTACAGGAAGAATACAGATACTGGCTGGCAAATCTGCCAGGGATCGGACCGCGCAAGATCAATCAGCTGCTGCAGATCTTTGGTTCGGCACAGGAAGTTTACAGCGCAGGAAGCGAAGTCCTGCAGGCGTTGAAAAGAGATGGTTTGCTCATGGGGCATTTTGAGGAGAAGGATCTTGAGACCATCCTCACGAACCGAAATGCAGAAAAAATAAAGCTTCAATATGCTAAACTTCAAAGGGATGGCATATATTTTGTCTCAAGGGAAGAGGAAGGGTATCCACAAAAGCTGCTTCCTATCTTCGATGCACCCTATGGGCTCTACTATAAAGGCAGGCTTCCCGGGCAAGAGGAGAAGCTGCTTGCCGTAGTGGGAGCAAGGGATTGTTCCCCCTACGGGATAGAAATGACCAACTATCTGGCAGCTGCCATAGCCAGGGCAGGAATTGCTGTGGTCAGTGGGCTGGCCAGGGGGATTGATTCCTATGCCCATACCGCAGCAGTAGGGGTCGGGGGAACATCCTATGCGGTCCTGGGCTGCGGCATCGACATCTGTTATCCCAGGGAGAATTTGAAGCTGTATATGAAGCTTTGGCAGGAGGGAGGAATCATTAGTGAATATCCCCCGGGAACCTCACCCTTTGCCGGTAATTTTCCCATGCGAAACCGGATCATCAGCGGTTTAAGCGACGGTATTCTTTTAATAGAAGCAAAAGAAAAAAGTGGTTCACTTATCACCGTAGATTACGGACTTGAACAGGGAAAAGAAATTTATGTTTTACCCGGCAGAGCAAATGACCGATTAAGTGCGGGCTGTAATAATCTCATAAAAATGGGGGCAAAATTAGTTACTACACCGAGGGATATTCTTGAGGACCTGATTATGAATTATGAACAAAGTGTAGACGAATTGAAAAAAAATAATAAACTTCTTGAATCAACTGGGAAAATAGTGTATGCTTCTCTTTGTTTAGAACCCAAGCACATAGAGGGAATCGCCGCAGAGACAGGGCTTGGGATGGACATTGTAATGGAACAGCTGCTTTTACTGGAATTACAGGGTTTCATAAAGCAGCCGATGAAGAATTATTTCGTTCAATGCAGTTATTGATGAATAGTATAAAATGAGAACACCAGGGTGTGAAGCACATGAATCCGATCTGCTTCCATTGTATTGGATCGGAACATAAAACAGTTCCGCTGACTTGTATTATCTAGATGTAAGAAATGAGGGAATGACTAGTATGCCAAGATATCTTGTTATCGTGGAATCACCTGCGAAAGCAAAGACAATAAAAAAATTTTTGGGAGCGAATTATGAGGTTCTTGCATCAAACGGACATGTGAGAGACTTGCCGAAGAGTACATTGGGTATCGATACAGAACACGATTATGAACCAAAGTATATTACCATCCGTGGAAAGGGAGATTTGCTTGCTAAGCTTCGTAAAGAAGTAAAAAAAGCGGATAAGATCTATCTGGCAACAGACCCTGACCGGGAGGGAGAAGCAATTTCCTGGCATTTATCCCAGACCCTTAAGCTGGAGGAGAAGGATTACAGCAGGATCACCTTTAATGAAATCACAAAAAATGCGGTTAAAAATTCCATAAAACAACCCAGAGAGATTGATATGGGTTTGGTGAATGCCCAGCAGGCCAGAAGAATGCTTGACCGTATGGTCGGTTACCGAATCAGTCCCTTACTATGGGAAAAGGTGAAGCGGGGGCTAAGTGCCGGCAGAGTACAATCCGTTGCCCTTAGGATCATATGTGACAGGGAGGATGAGATCAATGCCTTTGTTCCGGAGGAGTACTGGACCCTGGAAGCTGAGTTTGATCTCAAAGGAAAGAAAAAACCTCTCATTGCCAAGCTAAGTTCTTCTAAGAAGGAGATCCGCAGCGAAGCGGAAATGAATGAGATCATTAAACAGCTGAATAATGCACAGTTTACAATCAAGGAAGTAAAGAAGAGTGAGCGGATTCGGAAGGCTCCCTTACCCTTTACCACCAGTACCCTGCAGCAGGAAGCGGCTAAGGCACTGAATTTCTCAACCCAGAAGACCATGCAGTTAGCACAGCAGCTTTATGAAGGTGTTGATATTAAAAATCATGGTACCGTTGGTTTGATAACTTATCTTAGAACAGATTCCATTCGAATCAGTGATGAAGCAGATCAGGCAGCAAAGCATTTTATCCTTGATAAGTTCGGTGAGGATTTTGTTGCTATGGATGAAAATCCGGGGAAATCAGGCAAGAAGATACAGGATGCCCATGAAGCAATCCGTCCCACCTATGTGGAGTTTACACCGGAGGAAGTAAAAGCTTCCTTAAGCAGAGATCAGTTCCGGCTCTACCAGTTAATCTGGAGACGTTTTCTGGCCAGCAGAATGCAGGCAGCCAGATATGAAACTACATCGATTCGTATCGATGGGAATGACCTGAGATTTACGACAGCTGCTTCAAAGCTGGTCTTTGAAGGCTTTATGAGCGTTTATACACCGGAGGAGGAAGAAGAAGAAACGGCTGACTCCTTTGACAGTTTATCTGAGGGAGATAAGCTTACCCTGCTTAACTTAAAGCCCAGCCAGCATTTTACCCAACCTCCTGCACATTATACGGAGGCTTCGCTGGTAAAAACCCTGGAGGAGCTGGGAATCGGCAGACCCAGTACCTATGCTCCCACCATCACCACGATAATCGCCAGACGTTATATTGCCAAAGAATATAAAAACCTATATGTGACCGAGCTTGGAGAAGCGGTTAACAATATCATGAAAGCAGCCTTTCCCAGTATTGTGGATGTAAACTTTACTGCCAATATGGAAACCCTGCTTGATTGTGTGGAAGATGGAACCGTAAATTATAAAACCATCATCAGCAACTTCTATCCGGACCTGGAGGAAGCGGTGAAGAATGCCCACGCTGAGCTTGATAAAATTAAGATTGAAGATGAAGTATCGGAAGAAGTCTGTGAAGAATGCGGCAGGAATATGGTGATTAAATATGGTCCCCATGGCAAATTCCTTGCCTGTCCGGGATTTCCCGACTGTAAAAATACAAAGCCTTACCTTGAAAAAATCGGTGTTGCCTGCCCTCTATGCGGCGGTGAGATCGTTGTTCGCAAGACGAAGAAGGGAAGAAGATATTACGGCTGTATCAACAATCCGGACTGTGATTTTATGACCTGGCAAAAACCTTCAGCGATACGCTGCAGGGAATGTGGTGGTGTATTGCTTGAAAAAGGCAATAAGCTGGTCTGCAGCAATGATAAATGCGGGCATGTTGAGCTGATTAACAAGGAAGGCAGCAGCAAGTAAAGAAGCAAAACAATTCTTTTGAATTGTGATAATAATAAGGTTTTTTATGACAATACGAGGAATTGGATAAAAAAATTAATAATTTTATCATAATGTGTGTCAAAACAGCGAAAAAACTATTGTTTTTAGTGAGAACATGTGATAGTATTAGAAAGTAATACGATTAGAAATTATTCCTAACCTGTATTATTTTCTTCTGATAGGGTAAATCAGGACTATCAGAAGTGTGAGGGGATCTGAGAATACTGGGAGGAACCATGGAATGAGCGTACAGCTACTTGATAAAACAAGAAAAATTAATAACCTCTTGCATAATAATAATTCGCATAAGGTTGTATTTAATGACATTTGTGTCGTATTAAGTGAAATACTATCGTCTAATGTTCTGGTGATCAGTCGCAAGGGCAAGGTACTTGGTGTTAAGAACCGCAGCGATATTACTGAAATCAAGGAACTGATTAAGGATGCCGTAGGTAGACATATTGACGGATTATTAAACGAAAGACTTTTAAATATTTTGTCGACCAAGGAAAATGTTAACTTGAGGACACTTGGCTTTGAATTTGATGATGTAGATACTTATCAGGCGATTATTACACCAATTGATATTGCAGGAGAGAGGCTTGGTACCTTATTTATATATAAGAACGGGCCGCAATACAATCTGGATGATATCATATTGAGTGAGTATGGAACTACGGTAGTCGGTTTAGAGATGATGCGTTCCGTGAATGAGGAGAATGCAGAGGAAAATCGCAAGGTTCAGATCGTGAAATCTGCCATTAGTACCCTTTCTTTCTCGGAGCTGGAAGCTATTACTCATATATTTGAGGAGCTAAAGGGAAATGAAGGTATTCTGGTAGCCAGCAAAATTGCAGATCGTGTGGGAATCACCAGGTCAGTGATTGTCAATGCGCTTCGCAAATTTGAAAGTGCCGGAGTGATTGAATCCCGTTCCTCCGGTATGAAGGGTACTTATATAAGAGTGCTGAATGATGTGGTATTTGATGAACTGAAAAACCTGAATAATTAATCATGAAAAATGAAAACTGAACAAAAGGATTGTTAATGCAAAAGGATTTGTGGGGACAAAACTCATAGATCCTTTTTTTAGTGCAAGTAAAATATTTCCATTTATTCGACTGAAATAGGAAAGAAAGCCTAAATTAACCGGAAATAATACCAGAATATTCCAGATAAATACAACAACTAGTATTATCCTCCTATATTTTTAAATACATCTTGTGTTTTTTGTAATTTTATTTATAATTATGTCTATATGGAAAGGAGTGTAGAGATGTTAGGATCGAACGCTTTTAATTACATTAATGTACTGGATAAAGCCGCTGATGCGAGTTGGGTGCGTAACGAAGTAATATCCAACAATATTGCCAATGTTGATACTCCAGGGTATAAGCGGAAGGACGTTCAATTTGAAAGCTATCTGATGTCAGCCCTGCGCGGTGACAGTTCTCTTGACCACCGGGTTGCTAATCTTAATTTAGATCGTTTAGATGCAAGTATTTATACGGATAATGCAACACTGAGTTATCGTCTTGATGGAAATAATGTGGATATTGACACGGAATCTGCCAATTTGGCACAAAATCAGATTAGATATTATGCCTTGCTTGATTCCATGACTCAGGAGTTCAGCCGTATAAAAACGGTACTTACCACACGATAAAGAAGCACTTAGCTTATCTTAACTAATTAATATTTCTATTTATTATAGAAACGATTGTAGAGGAGGGCCAGCAATGTCGT
>JAJUHH010000147.1 GCA_029267975.1 Clostridiales bacterium | reverse complement strand
TGACATGAAGGTTCCCAAGGTTGATCTCCTGGAATTCAAGGATCTGGCTGACATCGTCGGTGGAGCAGAGAACCTGGTAGTAGGTATTTTATTTACCCTGGAAGGCCAAATTGACGGAATGATGATGTTTATGTTGGATATCGAGGCATCCAGACATTTGGTGAACCTGTTAATGGGAACTTCCAGTAATGCGACAGGTGAATTTTCAGAGATAGAGCAGTCTGCATTAAATGAGATCGGCAATATTATTGCAGGCGCCTATCTATCTTCTCTTTCCACTTTGACTGGTATGCTGATCACAGCAAGCATCCCCTATATGGCAATTGATATGGCGGGTGCAATCCTGAGCGTACCAGCCATTGAATTTGGGAAGATCGGCGATAAGGCACTTTTAATTGAGACAGAGTTTGGTGATGATAATGTTGCTGTTAATGGTTATTTTATTTTAATTCCAACAATCGATTCCTATCGGGCTATCCTGGCTTCTTTAGGTATGTAGCATGCCTTTTCCTAAACTCACTGTGGATTGGAGCTTTTATGAACGAAATGATAAAGGTAGGAATGGCAGATTTAAATATATGTGTAACACCGGATGCAATTACAACTCTGGGACTGGGCTCCTGTGTCGGTATTGTATTATACGACCCATTAAGGAAAATCGCGGGAATGGTTCACATCATGCTGCCTGACAGTACGAAAATACTGAATAATGAGAATAAGGCAAAGTTTGCAGATACAGGGATAGATCTGCTGATCAGCCGTATGATACAGGCAGGTGCCGACCGAAGGGCTCTAATTGCGAAAATTGCTGGGGGTGCACAAATGTTTGCCTTTGGAAATAACAGTGATATGATGAGAATTGGGGAACGTAATGTTGAAGCAACCAAGCAAAAACTGAAAACCCTTGGGATTCCCATTAAAGCGGAGGATACCGGAGCAAATTATGGTCGGACCATCGAATTCTATCCTGAGACCGGAGAGCTGTTAATAAAATCAGTCGGTAAAGAGCGTAAAATCTTATAATCTGCGCCAAGTGCCAGAAAAAAGCGGAATAGGAGATAGGAATGAGGGAAAGATATATTCCTGCGATAATTATGCTTCTTGCAGGAGCAATCACAAGTATTATCAATATTGCCAATAAAGTGGATGTGTTAACAGGGCTGGAGCGCTTATTAATTGTGCTCCTTGTGTTCTACATCATTGGATTAATTATCAAATCAGTGATCACGAATATGATCATCCATGCCAATCGGGAGAATTCCCCGGAGACTGATGAGGAAGCAGAGGAGCAGAATAAAGAGAGTAGTCAAGAAGAGAGCGCAGCAAAGGTAAGTAAGAAGTAATTTCTGCAGTAACAAACTGAGAAGTTTTTGGAGGTACTATGAACGCGGAAGGGAAACAAAAGCTTTGGGAAGATTACTCAAGAAAAAAAACGCCTGAACTACAGGAGAAAATAATAATAGAATATGCAGGCTTAGTAAAGCTGGTAGCAGGCCGCCTGAGTATGTATCTCGGTTACAATGTAGAGTATGATGACCTGGTCGGTTATGGTACCTTTGGTCTGATTGACGCAGTAGATAAATTTGATTACAATAAAGGTGTAAAGTTTGAAACCTACGCATCCTTACGTATTCGTGGGGCTATTCTGGATCAGATCAGAAAGATGGACTGGATCCCGAGAAGCATCAGACAAAAGCAAAGAAAGATTGACCTGGCCTATCAGAATCTGGAGCAGCGTTATGGCCGTATGGCCAGCGATGAAGAGGTCGCAAAAGAGCTGGAGATTAGTGTGGACGAGCTGGAAACCTGGCAGAATCAGACCAAGGTCACCAATATCATATCACTGGATGAATTTATGGATCAGGGCTCAGAGGCCAGAGTAGAGCAAAGTCTGACTGCTGATTTTGATCAACCGGACAAAATACTGGAGAAGCAGGAATTAAAGGAATTACTGGTTAAAACCTTAGAGACGCTTACGGAGAAAGAGAAAAAAGTAATAATACTCTATTATTACGAAGAACTAACACTGAAGGAGATCAGTCAGATTCTTGAGGTTTCCGAATCAAGAATCTCACAATTACATACAAAAGCATTGCAAAAGTTGAAAATGAGACTGGGCAGTTATATAGAGGTATTAACTGGTTTTTAATGCATCGTCTTCATGCTTCAGCGATTGCAGTAAAACTTTAGGAGGAGAAGAATGGGCGGACGTAATGGGTTCTTTCAAATTATATTAAAGGGAGATGGCACCTACCTTAAACTTCATGCTGCTGAAGGGGAAGGATTACCTATTTTTTTCGAAGAAATCTGCAATTACTTGATTGATCAGAAGATTTATGAATTTGATAAGCCTACTTTGCAGAGAGCAATCTCCAGTTTGAACAACGTTGCGGAGGTAAAACTGTCTAATTTTATTATTCCGGAAGTGAATGAGTATGTTAAAATTGAGATAACCGATGATAGGATGTTTGTAAAAGCAAGATTCTATCCGCCCTCAAATAAAGGCCTCCTATTAAGTAAGGAAGACATCGTTGGTGCCATGGTCCGGGCAGGGGTAAAATATGGCCTGGATGAGGATGCAATTACGCAGTTTATGACGGATCGCCACTATTGTACAGAATATATCCTGGCCAAAGCAACTCCTGCAATTCAAGGACGAGACGCAAGAATAATTTATCATTTTAATACTGACCTGACCTTAAAGCCAAAGACAAACGAAGACGGTTCCGTGGATTTTCATCAGCTGGATATGATAAGTCATTGCCATAAGGATCAATTACTGGCAACGCTTGAGCCCATGGACCCGGGTAAGCCGGGAATCGATGTCTGTGGTGTGGTGATACGTCCCAATAAAGTAAGCAATTGTGTTCTGCGTCATGGGAATAAGGTCCGTCTCTCAGAGGATGGATTGCAGATGTATTCCGAGGTAGACGGGCATGTCAGCCTGGTGGACGGCAGAGTATTCGTATCCGATACTTATGAAGTACCTGCCGATGTAGATGCTTCCACCGGAGATATTGTCTATGATGGAAATGTAACCATCCGGGGCAATGTTATTACAGGTTTTTCTGTCAGGGCAAAAGGTGATATCGAGGTAAATGGTGTTGTGGAAGGTGCCTATCTGGAAGCGGGCGGACAGATTATCTTAAAACGCGGTATGCAAGGCATGAACAAGGGTATCCTGAAGGCAGGAGGAAATGTTATTACCAAATTCCTGGAGAATGCTGAAGTGATTGCCGGAGGTTACATCTCCACCGAATCGATCCTACATAGTAAGGTATCAGCCAAGGGTGACGTTATCGTAGGCGGAAAACGAGGCTTTGTCACCGGTGGCGAAATTCATTCCGGCACCATGATTTCTGTAAAGACCGCAGGCTCGCAGATGGGAACTGCTACCTTATTGGAGGTAGGAATTGACCCTAGAATACTGGAAGAATTTCGTGAGCTTGAGAAGAAAATAGCTGCTTTCATGGCTGATAAAGAAAGATTAGCGCAGGCAGTAATGCTATTTCGCAAGAAGACAACAGGCTTGCCTATGTCTCCCGAACGGATGGAAACCTTAAAGCAGTTGACTCAGAACAATATAATGCTGGAAACTCAGATCAAGGAAGCAAGAAAGCGCCATGAAGAGCTTCGTGTGGAAGTGGAGAATAATACCTCCGGCTCCATAAAGGTGTCAGACATTATTTATCCCGGAACGAAGCTGATCATCTCTAATGTAATTTATTTTGTAAGAGAGGAAATCCATCATAGCAAATTTATCCGAGATAAGGCCGATATAAAAGTTGTACCGCTGTTATAGTTTCAAGATAAGGAGGAACTTATGTCAGTAGGACCCATAGAAGTCATCAGAGCTCAGGAAGCTACCCAGATCAGACATATGGATAGTCAGCGGGCGCAGCATGCGCAGGAGCAGTTAAGCCATAATTTTCAGGAAACCATTCGACATGAGCAGTATAAAACGAATAAGGCTGCTAACACTGAAAATACGGAATATCGCTATGATGCCAAGGAAAAGGGAAAGGGGCAGTATCGGGACAATCAGGGTAATAAAGGCATGAGACAGAATAAGGAAGAGAAAAAAGATATCAACATGCCAAAAGGTAAGCCCGGTAAGGGAAAAATTGATATCTTAATCTAATCATGAACGAATAGACAAAACTTATTGGAGTAAATTATGAGTATTCTTGAAATCATATTAATCATCATTGGTATCCTTGTGATAGTAATCAGTTGTGTTCTGGTGGATCGTTCCGAGAAGAACCAGCAGAGCCAGATCATCGGTAAATCTATCGCTTCCCTGGAGGAGCAGCTTACAGAAGAGGATAAAAAGTCTCTTATGAATAAAATAAATGAGCTGTTACAGGAAGCTGCAGAAGAGACCATTGTGCGGACCGATGATACCTTGAGCAAAATATCAAATGAGAAAATTATGTCGGTGAATGAGTTTTCAGAGCAAATTCTTGAGAAAATAAAACACAATCATGAAGAGGTTGTGTTTCTTTATAATATGCTCAACAACAAAGAAAAAGAAATTAAGACGGTTGTCAGGGATGTGGACACCTCAAAGAAACTGGTCCAGAACATCCTGGAAGGCAGGATAGAGCAGGAAGGATCAAAGTCACCGCAGACAGGTTCAAGCACAGCTGCTGCAGGGGAGACACCCAAGTCCATACCGACACAAATCAAAAAATCGAATGTAATAAAAAACTCCTCAGCTGCGGAGCAGGAGGCTGCACCGGCGAACTCCTCCACTGCCAATAATAATGCTCAAATACTTGCCTTATATACCAAAGGGATGTCAGTTGTTGAGATTTCAAAGCAATTGGGACTGGGACAAGGTGAGGTTAAGTTGGTTATCGACTTATATAAGGGGAAGAAGTAATAAGAAAGGCTTGGTGTAATACCTATGAAGTTGAAGTATTATATGAGAGGCTTAGGGATAGGGATTATTCTGACCACTCTTATATTAAGTATAAACAGTCCGAAGGAAAAACTGACGGAAGCTGAGATCATAGCCCGGGCCGAAGATCTTGGCATGGTGATGAAGGAAGAAGATCAGGGCGCTCTGGATAAGGTGCTTGCAAGTCTGAAGCCTTCTCCCACAGAGGCCGCAGCGGATACAGATAATCCTACAGAAGCAGAAACACCAACGGAGGCTGCAACGCCAACGCAAACAGCGACACCAACAGAGGCTGCAACGCCAACGCAAACAGCGACACCAACAGAGGCTCCTGCTGTGACAGAGACTCCGACCCAGGCAGCTCCTGAACAGACTGAGGATACCGATTCCACCTCAGAGGATGATAGTGAAGGACAGGTTACCATAACAGTTGAGGACGGTATGTCTGCAAAACAGGTTTCCTCACTTCTTCAGGAAAATGGAGTTATTGAAGATGCCAAGGCATTTAATGATTATGTGGCAAGGGTCGGTAAAGCAGAACTGATCCGTGTCGGTACCTATACCTTTACCAAAGGTACAGATTATTATGCCATAGTGAAAACACTCACAAAGGGTCAGTAGCAGGGAATGAGAAGAAACACATTCCTTTCTATGAAGTATTTTATAAATAAGCCGAATAATAAGCCTGAAAGCAAATTTGAGAATTATACTTTATCTCAGATTTTGCTTTCAGACTTTTTTCTTCCCAGGAGATTATATCCTTGGCGGAAGAGATTATTTTTCCTTCGATGAAGTGATAATATAGCACATAATATAGATTGTATTGCAACATTGTACATTTATGTGGAAAGCACCGTAACAACATGCTACAATTAAGTTACAAAAATATAAGGAAGGGAGATTTGGAATGTACTCTGAAGAATTTGAGAAATATCAGCAGTTTACAGAGTTAACGATACGAAATTTATCTCAACAGATTACAATGCTAGAGAAGAAGTTGGATATTTTTTCTAACCTGTTGGAAATCAGTATCTATATTAATCAATATCTCAAAGATCCAAATCTGTTTTCCCTGATCAATGATATGTTGATTGGAGTATTCGGAGCGAAGCAATCCGCTATATATATAAAATATGAGGATGCGTATCAGTCAGCAGCTCAGAAAACCTTAGAAGCGGCTGATCAGGATCAAATAAAGCTGATTCTAGAGAAAAAAGAAGAATCATTTATTATTAACAGCGATAATGCAATCTTTGCTAATCAACGGGACATTGATGTACATTCCTGCATGGGTGTCCCTGTGAAGGTGGACAACCGTCTGATTGCTTTTATACTAATCCAGCATCAGGAGAAGAATTATTTTACCAGGGAGCATGTACTCTTTTTATCCTTGATCGGCAACCACATCGGTGTGGCCATAGAGAATAATTTCTTATATAAACAGATTATGGAGCATGCCAACAAGGACGGCCTGACTGAGTTATTTAATAAGCGTTACTTTTTTGATACCCTGCATGATATTTCGAATATAGAAGAGCTGGACTATTCCCTGGTAATTGTTGACCTGGATAGATTCAAGCAGATCAATGATAGATACGGGCATATGACCGGCGATCTTGCCTTAAAGACAGTTGCTCAGATCCTAAAGAAAACAACACGGTCCAATGATATCATTGCCCGCTATGGTGGTGATGAGTTTATTATTTTCCTGGTGAATTTTATTGACAAGGAAAAGGTGTACAAGCGTGTGGAAGCCATTCGTGAAGAGATTGAGAACACTGTGATCGAATACGATAGCAATCGCCTTTCTGTTACTGCCAGCTTTGGTATCTATATAAAGCATCAGGAACGACTAACCTTGGAGGAAGTCATAGGCAGAGCCGACGCTAACATGTACCAAGGTAAGCTAGGCGGACGGAACAGGGTTGTAATCAACGATTAATCCGACTTGTAATCAGATAGGGATATGATGGGTATAGCGGGGATAAGCTTTGCTATATTTTGTGATATTTTATGCTTGCCATCTGTAATCTCTTGTGTTATAATCTCGCTTAGAGTGTCGAAGTATGCTTATGACATTCGAATAAATTAACGATCACGCATATGGATCATTAGCATGGTGCCATAGGAATATGGTCTGCTATGGATATGATATATGCGGAAGAACTAACCAAATGGAGGTATATTATGAGCGTAATTTCAATGAAGCAGTTATTGGAAGCTGGTGTACATTTCGG
>JAJUHH010000146.1 GCA_029267975.1 Clostridiales bacterium | reverse complement strand
CGCAATAGCCACTTCATCCTCAACGATCAATATCCTTTTCATAGAAACTCCTTTCTAATCAGACTCTTTATTTTTCACTCTTTCTTAAGGTAAACAGGATGCCGGTTCCCACACCGAGCTCGCTTTCCGCCCAGATCCTGCCTCCATGATCTTCTATGATTTTCTTTGAAATCGCAAGCCCAAGGCCGCTTCCGCCCTTCTTGGAATTGCGGGAAGCATCTGCACGATAAAAACGCTCGAAGATATAGGGAAGGTCCTGCTTCGGAATACCAGCCCCATTGTCTTCTATGGCGATCTGTATATAAGAACCAATGTCAATTAAGGACAGCTTGATCAGGCCCTTGGGTTTATCCATATACTTCACAGCATTGCTGATAATATTATTAAGCACTCGCTTAAACTGCTCAGCGTCTGCGATTACCTTTGTCTCCTCATTAAGCTCATTATTTAACTGTATTTCAATATTCTTAACCTCAAGGTCAAGACTTACCTCTTCCACACAATCGTTAAAGCAGTCTGTGATATTAATATCCTTAAAGGTATAGGGAATTGTATTGCAATCAATCTTCGCATAGAAGGACAGCTCATCCACCAGAATGGACATATCATTTGCTTTGCTCATGATGGTCTGCAGGTACTTCTCCTGCTTCTGGGGCGTATCCGCAACCCCGTCCATCAAGCCTTCCGCATAACCCTGAATTGCAGTCAGAGGGGTCTTCAGATCATGGGAAATGTTACTGATCAATTCCTTAATATCTTCTTCATACTGAAGGCGGCTTTCAATCAGTTCTTTCAAACGGATTCTCATTTCCTCAAAGTCATCACAAAGCTGCCCAATCTCGTCCCGGGTCTCTGATTCAACGGAATAATCCAAATCCCCTTCCTTAATCTGATTCATACCAATCCGTAAGATATTAAGCGGACGCAAGATACTCCGGTAAATCCAGAGCATCAGAATCAGTGCGGTCAGGATCAATACCATCAGGAAGGAAATGATACTTTGGGAGATCAGGGATTTGATCTGGGGGAATAAGGTATTCAGATCTGTAATAACAAAGATAGTCCCTTCCGCCCCGTCAGAAAAATAAAAGTCCTGTGCCTTTATCAGGAAGGGAGCCTTACCCCCCACATACATACCACCGTCAACATCCGTATTATATTCTCCAAAGCCTTGTAAATTAGCTTTTACAAGGGTAAGTCTTGCCTCATCTCCAACATATACAAATTCATTATTTTTCCGAATAGCAATAAAGGAGTATCTGCTTTTCAGCTCTTCATTCCAGCGCTCAATACGGGTCTCATCCTCCAATGACTCCGGGGCCCTAAGGGCGGCAAGCTTAATTTCATTATAGATTCCTCGGGTAACCCGGTTAAGGATCTGTATGGGATTGGTAAGAATCTGAATGGTATTCACATCTACATCATAGGATTGCTGGATAGAATTTGTCTGAAGACTGATGATTGTTCCCGCTGCAATAGAAAGCAACATTATGGGCATTGCTATCATAATAAAAAATGCAGTTATCAGCCTGTCCTTCAGTCTCAAGAAAATTCACCTTTCCTATCTAAAATCAATAAAAATCCATCCCTGTATTCTTATTATATACCTAATCATAAAACATGTTCCGTCAGCTCTTCCTGAGCATGGAAATACTTATATTCTTGCTTTCATTGTATCATGTAATCCTATAAAATGCACAGAAAATAAGTCTAATTTTTCTAAACTTTTCATGAAGTATGTTAGTGTTTGCAACGTTTAAACACTAAAAAACAGTGGCTCCCCCAAGGAAAGCCACTGATTATTATGTGCAATCGGCATCTTCTGATCCGCGAACACATCCTTCTATACATAGATCATGAGTAGGTGCAGGAATTATAAATAAGCCTTTAACTCGTCCACCTTATCTGTACGCTCCCAGGGAAGGTCCAGATCCAGTCTGCCGAAGTGACCATAAGCTGCAGTCTGCTTGTAGATAGGTCTGCGCAGATCCAGCATCTTGATGATACCGGCCGGACGCAGGTCAAAGTGCTTACGAACGATCTTTACCAACTCCTCCTCGGAAAGCTTACCTGTGCCGAAGGTATCTAACATAATGGAAGTGGGCTCAGCCACACCGATTGCATAGGATACCTGAATCTCGCAACGGTCTGCAAGACCTGCTGCTACCAGATTCTTGGCAACGTAGCGTGCCGCATAGGAAGCGGAACGGTCTACCTTGGTGCAGTCCTTACCGGAGAAAGCACCGCCGCCGTGTCTTGCATAACCTCCGTAAGTATCAACAATAATCTTACGTCCGGTTAAACCGCTGTCACCGTTAGGTCCGCCGATTACGAAACGGCCGGTAGGATTAATAAAGAATTTTGTCTTTTCATCGATAAGCTCCTGAGGCAGAACCGCATCCAGTACGTACTTTTTCACATCCTTACGCAGCTGCTCTGTAGTAACATTTTCATCATGCTGTGTGGATAATACCACTGCATTTATATGAATGGGCTTGCCATTCTCATCATATTCCACAGTAACCTGGGATTTACCGTCAGGGCGGAGATAGCTTAAGGTATTGTCCTTTCTGACCTTGGTCAGCTGTCTTGTTAACTTATGTGCCAAAGAAATAGGGTAAGGCATATACTCCTCTGTCTCGTTGGTTGCATATCCGAACATCATACCCTGATCTCCGGCTCCAATCTTTGAGAGCTCCTCATCCTCTGTGAGATGTTCCTTCACCTCAAGTGCTGTATCCACACCCAGAGCAATATCCTTGGATTGCTCATCCAAGGCTACAATAACGCCACAGGTATTGGCATCAAAGCCATATTCCGAACGATCATAACCAATCTCTCTGATAGTATCTCTGACGATCCTTTGAATATCAACATAGCCTTCTGTGGTTATCTCACCCATGACAAGTACCAGACCTGTTGTAATGGCTGTTTCGCAAGCAACCCTGCTCATAGGATCCTGCTCTAATAATGCATCCAGAACTGCATCCGAGATCTGATCGCAGATCTTGTCCGGATGTCCTTCGGTTACAGATTCTGAGGTAAATAATCTTTTTTGCATATAAAACCATGCCTTTCTTAAAATATGTTAGTGTGCGCCATCGAATCTACTTTCTCAAAATTCGAAAAAAAGAAGTCCGCAATACGCGGACTTGATGATTAAGCTGATCAAATCCTCTTATTGTTCGATTTTACTCGCTCAGGTTGGCACCTTCCAGTTGCTGGGGTTGCCGTGACTTCATAGAGCCTTTACTCTCCGTCACTCTGAATAAGAGAAATGTGATGTATGAAATTGTCATTACTTGCAACATAAAGAATATAACGAAAAGATTCATTCGTCAAGTAAAATTTTAAAATCAGCTTACCTTTAGCTTAAACTTCTTAATTGCCTTCATATCGGTTGAATCAACCTTGGCTATTAAGGCACCCAGCTGTTGCATCTTATGTTCAAAACGTTCATAGCCTCGCTCAATAAATTCAATGTTTTCAACTATCGTATAGCCTTCCGCCATTAAACCTGCCATCACTAGTGCGACTCCTCCACGCAGATCCGGAGCAGTGACACTGGCACCTGTGAGCTTTTCCACACCTTCGATAATTGCCGTATTGCCCTCCACCTTAATGGAAGCACCCATACGGGTTAATTCGTCTACGTATTTAAATCGATTTTCAAAAATACTCTCTGTCACGATACTGGTTCCCTTGGAGATTGCCAAGAGTGTTGTCATCTGTGGCTGCATATCAGTAAGAAAACCAGGGTAAACCAAGGTCTTTACGTGGGTATTCCCTAAACGTTTATCGGCTTTGACTCGAACAGCATCATCAAATTCCTCAACCTGGGCACCGATTTCCAGGAGCTTTGCTGTAAATGCTTCCAAATGCTTGGGAATAACATTTTTAATTAAAATATTACCCTTTGTGGCCGCTGCAGCAAACATAAATGTGCCTGCTTCAATCTGATCCGGTATAATGGAATATTCACTGCCATGTAATTTCGGCACACCTTTAATACGGATCACATCCGTACCTGCACCCTTAATATTTGCTCCCATACTATTTAAAAAGTTTGCCACATCAACAACATGGGGTTCTTTCGAGGAGTTTTCAAGAATTGTCTGGCCCTCTGCTAAGCATGCTGCCAACATAACGTTAATGGTTGCTCCTACACTGGAACAGTCAAAATAAATATGCGCACCAGCAAGATTCTCTGTCTCTGCGCAAATCATACCATGCTCAATCTTCACCTTGGCACCAAGGGCTTCAAATCCCTTGATATGTTGATCAATGGGTCTGCTTCCAATATTGCAACCCCCCGGTAATGCAACCTTGGAACTCTTGTATTTGCCTAAGAGCGCTCCCAAAAGATAATAAGAAGCACGGATCTTCCTGACATAATCAAAGTCAACGTCAACCGTACTAATCTTACTTGCATTTATCTTGATTGTATTGCGGTTGATGCGGTCAACCTTAGCACCAATATCCACTAATGCCTGTAATAATATATCGATATCCCCGATATCGGGTACATTTTCTATCTTAACAGTCTCATCGGTCATTACAGCCGCAGCGATGATTCCCAGTGCCGCATTCTTATAACCGCTGATTGATACCTCTCCCACAAGCGGCTGTCCGCCCTTTATAATATACTGCTCCATTGCACACCTCTATAATTTAATCGAACTTATGTTGTTAATTTTGCATATAAATCCAGTTAATATTTTGTTAAATTTTTATCGCTACTCTGATTATACCACAAAGTTATGGTTTGTAAATACACATTTTTCCCAGTCCCCCTTCCATATTATTCTATTAAGCAATATTACCTACGCACCTTTTATAAGTATATTTTAAGTAACAAAGACTTTAATATGCGCTGGCTGCAATATATATCTGTAGGAAAAAACGTATGATTTTACCTGTGATTCACCAATATGTAAACAGTTGAAGTTTCAGATATTTATGCTATAATGTTTATAAATGTAACCTAATTTTCAGTTATGCTGAGGATAACCTTATTAACATACACGCAATTTAAATGGAGATGAACTTATGGCTACCAACTACATAACAATTGAAGCAGTGGAAGGAAATGTGCAAAACCGGGTAAAGCAAAACCTGAAGTTTAAAACCGGTAATTTTGTCTGGAGGATCAAATTTACTGCTCCTCTTAATCCCTCAACTGTGAATAACCGTAACTTATATGTAACATCAATGAATATGGTTCCTCTCGCTACCAACATAAGTTATAATTCGGTAGAGAATTGCATTGAGATTGAACCGCTGGCTCCTTACAATAAAAATGAATCCTACCTGCTTCATGTATCTTCCAATGTAAAATCAAAGAAGGGACAGAAGCTTCCAAATGATATTACCATTCAATTTAAACTGTAATTGATCAGGTTGTGCCGGAATGAACAGCGGCACAACCTTTTATATTATATTATTCTTTATTCATTGTGCGTTACAGATGAATTTGATTTCCGAATAACTTTTCTAACCTGGGATGCTGCAGGAAGATGCTTTGGGCTTTGTCCGGTGCTTCTTCAAGAATAACTGCAATATTTCCCCACAGGGAATCACACAATTCCAGCAGGCTTTCTATGGTTGCTGCCTGCAGCTTCGCTGCATGCTCAATGACCAAACAGCAATCTCTTAAGGTATCCTTCTTGCTGGAAAGATCAATGGTATTCAGTTTCTGTGCATCAATCTTCGCTATTCTTGAAGAGCCAAGCATACCAGTCTCATATAAAAATAAGGTAAAGGCCTTAGCCAGTGTTGTTTTCCCTGTACCGGCTTCACCGGTGAAAAGCATCCTGACAGGCTCTCCTTCCTCCTCCAGGATATATTCCAGACTTTTAACGATCTGTCCTTTTATCCCAAGCTCAGAAAGGAAGTCTCCAAATATTGCATTAAGATCAAGCTCAAAGCCTGCAGCAATGGCATTCCATCGAATGTCAATCTCAGCGGTATCCTCAGCCTCTTCCCTTTCAGATACCTCAAAATCCTCTGCATAAGGATTCGCTTCTTGATAAAATTCTGCTTCTTGATAAGGATCCTCTTCCTGATAAGGAACCGCTTCCTGGTCAGGATTGGCTTCCTCATAATGATCCACTTCTAGGTTAGGGGCAGCTTCCTCATAAGTTCCATCGTACGCATAAGTTCCATCGACCTCATAAGGATTGGCTTCCTGATTCTCCGTGTCCTCTTCTATGTATGTAGCTGCCTGCTGTTTTGCGATCTCATCGGTATACTCATAGCTGTAAAGCGCAGCTTTCAGGTTTTCATAGATAGCATCATAATCCTCAGCTGTATCATCCGACATTGTATTTTCTGAGATAGCATCTTCTGATGCTGCCTCTTCATATATTGCTTCTTCATACGTTGCATCTTCTGACTCTATGCTTTCTACCTTTCCGGACGCTCTACGCTTAAGCTCCTCCATAATCTTTTCTTTATTCGTCTCACCACTAAAATATGATCTTAAGATTTTTGCTTTTTCAACATAGGGACCCTCCCCAAACCAGAGGATAATATCAGAGCATTCCTTGATGCATTCCTGGTCCATACCTGCCTTGTAATAGGTCTTTGCCAGCTCATAGGCCCATTTTTCAATGTATTCCGTAGCTTTTAAGGCTTCCAGGGTATCAATCAGCTTTTCATAGGGTGCTCCCATCAGCTTGTCAATTTTGTATCGAAAGACATATTTATAAAAGTCTTTTGGAGCAATCTTTTGGTATTCCACCAAATAGTACTGGGCATCCTCAAGATTATTTGACTTGATGGACAGGTCTACCAGCTGATATAATGCCTTTCTGGTTCTTGTCTTCTCGTATATCTTATGAAAAAGCTGTAATGCTTCCTCGTATCTTTGGTTCCCTGCATAGACCTCTGCAATCAGGCTAAGGTCTGACATGTTCTTGATCTTCTTAATTGTAATGGTTTCAAGAATCTTAAGAGCAGACGCCATATCGTTTTCTTCCACGCGTCTTCTCATAGCTTCTATCTTTACAATATTATCATAGCTTCCCATGTTACAACCTCCTTCGTTAATTTGCTATTACTGACTGCATTTATCTTAGGTTTATTTTTCCTTTTTTATTTTTGCTCTATCTATATCATACTATCATTTCTCGCTTGATTAGACAAGTACAAAGCACTGGAAAGTCTTAAATGATATGTTGGTCAAAATCACTCAAAAAAGATATGCTCCAGCCTGCGACGGACTGTTTTTTCATAAACAGTTATCACAGGGGAGCATACAAAAGTATCTATTATATTAT
>JAJUHH010000145.1 GCA_029267975.1 Clostridiales bacterium | reverse complement strand
GAACTGCAGCAGCAAAAGGAAATCATGAAGGTGACAGATAATCTTCGTAAGCTTCGCCATGATATGAACAATCATATAGGCTTGATCAGAGAGTTTATGAATGCTAAACAGTATGAGGAGGTCAGAGACTATGTTAACCAGCTGTATGGTGATGTACAGGAAGCCAATGAGCTGGTGATTTCGGAGAATAATACACTGGCCATAATCATGAATTCTAAGATTAATCAGGCAAGAGAAAAAAATATTGACTTTCAGTATTTCTTAGGAACATCAATTCTAAAGATGCAGGATAAGGATTTATGCGTCCTTCTGGGCAATCTGCTTGACAACGCAATAGAGGCTGCAGTTCAGGCTGATAATAAATATATTGATTTTTCATTACAGAATACGAAGGAGGGGAGTGTGATCACATGTACTAACTCCTATGGTGTTAAGCCAGTGATGAGAAAGGGCAAATTCCTATCCTCCAAGCATAATGCTTCTGTTCATGGGATTGGGACCGAAAATATCCGAGATATTGTAGTAAAATATCGGGGTGAGGTTCAGTTTCATTGCGATGACGAGGCATTTCAGGTACGGATTACAGTGCCCGTATAAAGGACTACAAATGAGAATCGTCAAAGAAGGGGATTATTCATGAAACTTAATATTGCTGTATGTGATGACGAAGCAATTGCGCTAAAGATCAATTGCACTTATATAGAAGAGCTTGCGAAAAAATACAGAGTAGAGGCCAATATTATTGGCTTCTCAAGTGGCAAGGCAGTGATGGAGTTTCTGGATAATAATGTGATTGATATCGCTTTTTTGGATATTGATTTAAAGGGAATCAGTGGAATTCAGGTAGCATCCGCATTGCTGAAAAAGAACCCAAAGGTTATAACAATATTTATCACCGGACATAGGGAATTTGCCTATGACGCTTTCATGGTGGAGGCCTTCAGCTTTTTAATGAAGCCTGTGGATCCGGAGAGAATGGAGCGAATCTTTAAGAAAGCAATCATACAAATAAACTATATCAGTAACCGCAAGACACATGCTCCCTTAATTATCACGGAGGATAATATAAAGAAGAAACTCAACCAGGGCCTGATTAATTTTATCATTAGGGAGGATACCCAGAGTGTAATTGTCACAAAAAACGCCAGGCATTATGTCTATGAGACAATCACCTCCTTAAATGGGAGACTGGAAGCAAATTTCCTGCGTATTAACCAGAGTGTTATTGTGAATCTGGCTGAAGTGGCTTCTATGGAGCATAATCAGATGCTCATGAAAAGCGGAGAGATATTTACTATTGGCCGTACCTATCATAAAGAGGTGAAAAAAAGATATTTGGAATATCCACAGGGTTAGTCAAGGGGTTTTATAAACAGCTAATCTTAGAATAAGTCCGAAAATATAGTAAAATAAATAAATTTACTTGCAGAATAGCAATGAGCACAGATGCTTTAATTGTTGATTATGTCAAATAAACAACATTATTTATCATTTTATTAAGAATTGTTGAAAAAATAACAATCATTTTGTAAGATAACGTTGAAATCAAGTTAATGAGGGGCCTTATCTCAAATCATAGGTTGTGTAGGGGAATATACAACAAGGCAATTGGCATAGATTTTACTGGGCAAGCGGTAAAATCTATGCCAATTGTTTTATCAGAGAAACTTTTGAATGATTAAAAAAGAGTTTGATTAAGCAATGTGCTCCAGCTCTAATTTTGCCAGCTGAATGCAGCCCATAATACCCTGATCATCCTTGAGGGAAGCAGGTACAATATAATTATCAATATCCTCTATTTGTGCGGTGCGAACATAACCGTTTAGTAATTCAAGGACTTTTTTGCGTATAAGAGGGAATAACTGCTCCTGATGCATGACTCCTCCGCCAAGTACGATTTTGTGAGGAGACAGGGTCAGGATATAATTTACCAGACCTTGGGCGATGTAGTATGCTTCCAGTTCCCATACCTCATGCTGATCCTTAAGTTCGATTGCCTTCCTGCCCCAGCGTTTTTCAATGGAAGGGCCGGAGGCCAAGCCTTCCAGACAGTGAGAGTGATAAGGGCATACACTGCCAAAGGTATCTTCGGGATGCTTATTGAGCAGAATATGACCGCCTTCCGGATGAAGCATGCCATGCAGCAGGCTGCCATTCTGATAAACTCCTACTCCGACACCGGTCCCAATGGTAATATATATTCCTGAGTTTAATCCCTTCATGCTGCCCCAGGTTGCTTCTCCCAATGCAGAAGCATTCACATCTGTATCAAAGCCGATGGGGATCTGTAATTCTTTTTGAATATTGCCCACAAAATCATAATTTGCCCAAGCGAGCTTGGGGGTTGAGGTAATATATCCATATGTGCTGGAAGTGCGATCCAGATCAATGGGACCAAAGGAGCCGATGCCCAGTGCCTGTATCCCCTTTCCTTTGAAGTACTCAATTATCTGTGGAATTGTAATCTCCGGTGTTTCTGTAGGGATGGAGCGCTGCTCCAATATCTCACCATTTTCATTTCCAATGGCAAGTACCATCTTCGTACCGCCGGCTTCAAGTGCTCCGAATAACATTTGTAAGTCCTCCCAAAATTCATATTCCAAAGTTCTGTGTTTTCCTACTTATTTTATACGATAATGGGAAAAAAATATAGTATAAATTTTTTTAGATAATTAATAAGGTTACTGCTCATACCCAAGCTGCCCTTAATGTCAAAATTTAAGAATTAGACTACCCAAAGGTGTGAACAGTAACGATAGAAAAAGGATTATCCTTCTATGAATTGCATAAGAACGTTATTAAATTTATCCCGTTCTTCAAAAAATAGTGCATGGCCGCTGCTTTCAAAAGGAACCAGTATAGAGTTGCGTATCATTCGCTTTTGAATTTCGGCAATCGTATAGTTGACAACCGCATCATGAATGCCATGGAGGATCAGGGTCGGAACGTTAATCTGAGGCAAATCGGCAAAGTTATTATCATCGATCCAGTTTTGTTCCACTGCAGCAGTTGCCCAGCCGGCTGCCTGTATGCCAATCTGGAAGAACCAGTCCAGTATTCCAGAGCCTACGTTCTGGAAGAAAAAGTCATTGCCAAAGTCCAGCAAACGTTTCGGACGATTCGTTAAAGTAACCTGAATCAGGCTTTCTAGCTCTTCTTTGCTCATCCCATAGGGAAAATCAGGTCGTCTGACAATCGTTGGTACAGCAGCACATAAGACCAGCTTTTCCACACCGTATCCATGATGCCTGGTCATGTAGCGGCAGGCAATGGCTCCACCGTTAGAATGCCCTAATAAGGTAACATCATTTAATTCCAGAGCCTCTATCACGGCCCGTACATCATCCGAGGGTCTGTCATAGCCGTAACCTGTCAAGGGTCTGTCCGATTTGCCAAATCCCCTTTGATCAATCCCTACACACCGATAGCCTTTGTATGCAAGGTCCGTAAACTGATATTCAAATAAATCGTGGCTTCCCGGCCATCCATGCAGAAAAACAATTGTTTTTTTGCCCTTTGGATTTAAATCCTCTACGTAGAGATTTACATCGGGTTCGACATTTACATAGTATCCCATTTGATACCTCCAAATAAATATATTACAGTTTATATTGTAATCAGTTTATGAGTAATCGTTCGCAGCTCTGATCATATGTTTTCACTGGATGATAGTGCCAGATTGTGCTATACTATATGCGTAGTTGATGTGTGACTACCTGGGGTATAAAAACTTAAGAAGGAGAAGAACGATGCTGCAGCAAACACTAAATGGTAATTGGAACATGAGAGATGTAAAGAATAGCAGGTGGGTGCAAGCCAGGGTACCAGGGTCAGTAATGGGGACCTTACTGGAGCACAAGCTGGTGGGGGATCCGCACTGGAGGCTGAATGAATACGAAGCGAGGGAGTTGTTTCGTAAGGATTATGAATTCTGTAGAGAATTTCATGTATCGCAGGAATTATATGACAAGGATAGAATAGAGCTTTTATGCCATGGCCTGGATACCTTAGCAGAGATCTATATCAATGATGTCCTTCTGGCTAAAGCAAACAACATGCACCGGATTTGGCGCTTTGATTGTAAAGCACATTTAAAGCAGGGAGACAATCAGATCAGGATTGTATTTCTATCTCCTATTAACTATATTGAAAGTCAGGAGCCAGGGGAGAATAAAGAGATTACATATACCTCCACAGGAGCTATGAGCGGCAATCAATATCTAAGGAAGGCTCACTGCATGTTCGGCTGGGACTGGGGTGCACAGGTACCGGATGCAGGCATCTGGCGGGATATCGAGCTTTTAGGCTACAGTGACGGACGAATAGAGGATATTAATATCATTCAAAAGCATAGTGAGGGTAAGGTTGAGCTTAACATCAGAACCCAGTTGGAGCTCTTGCAGGCAGGAGAGTATGAGCTTAAGTATACCCTGACTACACCGGGCAATCAGAAGAAGGTCTATACGGCCAAGGTAGAAGGGGCCAAGAATGATTATACTATAACTGTAGAACAACCAGAGCTTTGGTGGCCCAATGGATATGGTGATCAGCCCCTGTATCATCTGAGTGTCATGGCAATGAATGGGCAGGAGTGTATGGACCAAAAAGACTTTACCCTGGGACTTCGTACCCTGACCGTAAGCCAGGAGAAGGATGAGTGGGGCAGGGAGTTCGCATTTATGGTGAACGGAGTAAAGATATTTGCCAAGGGGGCTGACTACATTCCGGAGGATCTTGTTTATTCCAGAATTACTCCCGAGCGCATAGAGTATCTGATTGCATCCAGCGCCAGGGCGAATTTTAACTGTCTGCGTGTCTGGGGAGGAGGTTATTATCCTTCCGATACCTTCTATGACCTTTGTGATCAATACGGGATCATTGTATGGCAGGATTTGATGTTTGCCTGCAATGTCTATGACCTGACGGAGGAGTTTGAAGAGAACATCATTCGGGAAGCAGAGGATAATGTAAGAAGGATCAGACATCATGCCTGCCTTGGTATATGGTGCGGCAACAATGAAATGGAGATGGCCTGGGTCAGCTGGGGCGATGTCATATGCCATTCGCAGCAGCTTCGTGCCGATTATATAAAGCAATTTGAGTATGTCATACCGAAAGCAGTGAAGGCCAACGATCAAAGTACCTTCTTCTGGCCCTCCTCCCCGTCCTCAGGCGGCTGCTTTGATGATCCCAATGATGAAAATCGGGGAGATGTACATTACTGGGATGTATGGCATGGCCTGAAGCCCTTTGAGGATTACAGAAATTATTATTTCCGTTTCTGTTCCGAGTTTGGCTTCCAATCCTTTCCCTCCATTAAGACCATCAAATCCTTCACGGAGGAGGCTGACCGCAATATCTTCTCCAAGGTAATGGAAAGCCACCAGAAGAATGGCTCTGCCAACGGCAAAATCCTTTATTACCTGTCGGAGAATTTCCTCTATCCTAAGGATTTTGAAGGGCTCTTATATGTCTCCCAGATCCTGCAGGGAATCGCCATTAAATTCGGCGTGGAGCATTGGAGAAGACACAGGGGCCGCTGTATGGGAGCAATCTATTGGCAGCTTAATGATGACTGGCCGGTGGCCTCCTGGTCCAGTATTGATTACTTTGGAAGGTGGAAAGCCCTGCATTACATGGCAAAGAATTTCTTTGCTCCTGTTGCTGGAACCCTTGCCCGCAGCGGAAATGTGATAGAGGTGCATGTTCAGAATGAGCGAAGGGAAGCGAAGCAATGCCAGGTTGTAGTCACCCTTCGCAAGATGGACTTTACGCAGATACGCAGCGATCACTTTGCAATGACCATACCGGCCTTGTCTGCCGCAAAGCTGGGAGTGCTTGATTACAGTGAGTTCATCCGTGGAATTGAGGATGAGGTTTATGTAGAAGCGGTATTTACCGATGAGGATGGGCATGTCAGCACTGAGGTTGAAGTCTTTGTTCCCTTTAAGCACCTGAAGCTTGAAGAGCCAGGGATTACTTATGAAATAGAAGAAGCTTCTGACTGCTATATGATTTCTTTGAAGGCAGAAAGGCTGGCTTGCTTTGTAGAGTTGGATTTTGCAGAGGCGGATGCTATCTTTGAGGAGAATTATTTTTATTTGAGCAATCAGGAGGCAAAGGTCATAAGACTTAAAAAAGCAGATATTTGGGGTGCGCAGTTTACCAATGCCAGGGAAGTGGCAGATCAACTGAGGATCCGCAGCCTGAGGGATACTTATTAAAAAGAACTTATTACTATTAATAAAAGAAACTTCATAGCTCCCTATAAATGATTCTGATAGGTAGATCTGTGGCTTAAAAATTTTCGGGTAAGGGATGAAGAGAGAAAGACTGCATACATTATAGTAAGCCTATTATATCAGAGGTGTTTTCATGGAAGGGCAAGAAGAACTTATTATTATACCCTATGAGAGTATGGGGGTCAGGGGCTCACATCCATGGTTTGACCTTCAGCATGCCATACCTTCGGAGCAGGAAAAAAGAGCCCTGTGGAACAAGCTGATCTTGGACGACTTTCATAATATTATGCAGATCTATTCCTTTCAGCCCTTTCCCTTACCTGCACCCGCCCAGGCCGGCCCGACATCACGCCTTACCCTAAGTCCGGAAGTGATGCGAAATGATACCAGTATCATCAGTATTCTTTATAGAGCGAACTATAGCAGTCCTTATGCGGCCCATCCCAGTGAGCTCGTCTATACCACAAATATTGATAAGAACAACAGTCAAAGGCTGCGACTGCCTGATTTGGTGGAACTTAGTCCTGCTTTTATACAAGACTTTCGTAGCTGGAAGCTGGTAACAGGGGAGACGAATCCGGAAATATTAAAGGCTATGGAGGAGTATTCCTCCTCCCTGAGTGAAGAAGAGCTTATGACGGCTTTTCAGTCTGCGGACCGAATCGCAAACAGCAATAGCTCGGGGGCCTTCAGCTATGTAACCCCCGACAATCTGGGCATCAGCCTACAGACACCAAACTACCTGGGAGATCACCTGGAATATGAAAAGCCCCTAAGGGAGCTGGAGGGCTTCTTAACCGCGAAAGGGCGAGAATTATCCGGATAGAAATTATAGAGTAAATGTGAAATGAAAATAATTGGTATTGAGGAAAATAAGACAGGGGAGTAGGGAAGGACTGGAGCAGTTCCTGTGAAATCATTTGACAAGATCGTAATTGCTCTTAGATAGAAAAGGTAGAAATAAAAAATGGATATAACCAAAGGGATGAGCCACCATGGATGGTGGCGAGAGGTGAATGCACCGGTCCCGTATCTCCTAATCAGTTATCAT
>JAJUHH010000144.1 GCA_029267975.1 Clostridiales bacterium | reverse complement strand
AATCGGACGTTTTCTTGTGATCAATAAGCATGCCCTTCGTAATGCCCTCATTCCCATTGTTACAGTCTTCGGAATGCACATTCCCATGTTATTTGGCGGAGCCATTATTATTGAACAGGTCTTTTCCTGGCCGGGGCTCGGCATGATGACGATGAGTGCCATCATCGGCAGGGATTACCCGGTGATCATGGGAGTTTGTCTCATGTCCGCTATTGTGGTACTATTGGCAAATCTGCTGACAGATATCGTCTACGCTCTGGTAGACCCGACAATAACTTATTAAAGAGAGTTATTATTAAAGATACAGACTACTAGAGATACAAACCATTAGAGTTACAAACTATGAAAGATACAGACCATCTGAAGGTGCAAATAAGCGAAAGATCAGAGCTTCATAATTCATATCTTCAGAGAAGAAATAAAGTGAGCAGGAATGGTGAATTGGATGAAAAAACACAGCTTAACCCATAAGGAGGAAAAGGTCTATAAAAATACAGCTTTTCGACGGTTCTTAAAACACAGGCTGGCAGTGGTCAGTACGGTGTTTCTGGCTGTTGTTATTCTTTGTGCGCTCCTTGCGCCGGTTATCGCTCCTTATGATCCCAATAAGGTGGTGGGAGGTTTTAGCGATCCCCCATCCTCAAAATTCCTGCTTGGTACTGATCAGGTTGGTAGGGATGTTCTGAGCCGAATACTGTATGCAACCAGGATATCACTGCTTGTGGGTCTGGCAGCTACCGCTGTCTCCACAGTCATCGGTGTGGTTCTTGGACTTGTGTCAGGCTTCTTCGGTGGTTTCTTGGATATGGTGATCATGCGTTTTACCGATATGGTTATGTCCTTTCCTTATATCCTTTTAGTATTAGTTTCCGCAGCCATCTTTCGACCTGGATTATGGAATATAATATTAATTCTTGGCTTTGTGGACTGGCCAGGCATTGCCCGTTTAGTAAGGGGAAATGTTCTCTCCATCCGTGAGATGAATTTCATTCAGGCAGATCGTGTTGCCGGCTTGCCAAAGAGATACATTCTTTTTTCTGAAATATTACCCAATACCCTTGCGCCAATCCTGGTGTATGCCACCTCAGTGGTTGCAATCTCCATGCTGGACGAAGCAGCCTTAAGCTTTCTGGGTATGGGAATTCAGCCACCCCAGGCCAGCCTTGGTAACATGCTTAATGGAGCACAGTCCCTTTCCATACTCACCTCCAAGCCTTGGCTATGGGTTCCGCCGGGTTTACTGATCATACTGTTAGTAATCAGCATTAACTTTATCGGTGATGCATTGCGGGATGCCCTTGATCCTTCGGGAAATTAATCGAATAGAATCATTTTTTGGCTTTCAGCGTATGATATAGTATAATATAGGGCATAAGGAGGTAGGACATGAAGAACATGTTGAATTACCAGGCTTCCGAATATGATTGCGGACCGACAACTTTACTAAATGCGATCAAATATTTGTTTGAGCGAGAGGAAATCTTACCCGAGCTGATCAAGACCATTTCACTATATACACTGGATACTTATGATAACAATGGCGAAACAGGCAAAAGCGGTACCTCCTATATGGCAATGATGTTCTTATCCAATTGGTTCAATCACTTTGGAAGTATTAAGAAATTCCCAATCCTGACGGAATTTTTGATGGATGATCAGGTGGGGCTGGGACAGAACAGCAAGATCATCGGCTGCCTGCAGCAGGGAGGTGCGGTAATCCTCTGCGTATGGCTGGGAGATACCAGACATTATATTTTGCTGACGGATATTGAAGGAGACTATATTTGCCTCTTTGATCCCTATGACTGGGATGGATCCCTGATTGGAGACGGCATAATCAAGGTCACGGATGAACCCAAGAAGATGAATCGTAAGGTACTGCGAAGCATTCTTGAACAGGAAGGGGAAGGCATGTACACTCTGGGAGCAAGAAAAGGACGGGAAGCCATGCTGCTTTATAATACCAATAGCAGAAGGACCCCGGACAAATCCATAGAATATTTTATATAAGCTTGTATCATACACCTAAGCTATTTTATTATGAATGACCATCCTCTTCATGAAATATATTTTACAGAAGATATTTTTTGGAGCTTTTTATGAAGCGGGTAAGCTATAAGAGAATCGCGGTATATACTGCTATCCTGATTGCAGCCTATTTTGTTGGAGGAGGTCTGGCAATGGTCCGGAATGTATATGCCGATGAGAAAGTTATGGAAGTGAGCGGCGAGAACTGGGGCTTGGGCTTTTCAACGGAAGGACAGCCGCCCACAGGAAATGCAACACCGGATGAAATGAAGAAATATGATGCCTACTATATCGGTGATACAGAGAAAAAGGTCATTTATCTGACCTTTGATGCAGGCTATGAGAACGGCTACACAGCAAGCATATTGGATGCTTTAAAGAAGCACAATGTAAAGGTAACCTTCTTTTTGGTGGGGAACTATATTACCTCAAGTCCCGATTTGGTGAAACGAATGATAGAGGAAGGACATACGGTTGCAAACCATACCTATCACCATCCCAATATGTCGGCCATATCCTCCAAGGAAAGCTTCCACAATGAGCTAAAATCATTGGAGCAGGCTTATAAGGAGGCCACCGGTCAGGAGATGTGCAAGTATTACAGACCGCCCCAGGGGAAATATAGTGTAGCCAACCTGAAAATGGCACAGGAGCTTGGATATAAGACCTTCTTTTGGAGTCTTGCTTATGTTGACTGGTATAATGATAAACAACCCACCAAGGAGCAGGCATTTAAGAAATTGCTGGGTAGAATACATCCCGGTGCAATTGTACTCTTACATAGCACATCCAAAACTAACGCAGAGATTTTAGATGAACTGCTGACCAAATGGGAGGAGATGGGCTATACCTTTGGAACACTGGATGAGCTCGTACAGAGTTAAGGTGAGTTAATTTATAATTGTTATCCTCCTTCTTATAATTCCGAGTTGAATGGAGACAATATTATTAGAAGGTTGTTAATGACAGAAGGGTTAGAAGGAGGATAAGCGTATGAGTAAGCGTAATAATATGTTTTCCGAGAGTATGAAAGCAGAAGCGGCCAAGGAGCTTGGTTTGGCTGATGTGGTAAAAAAGAAAGGCTGGGGAGAAGTCTCCTCCAAGGACTGCGGAAACATTGTCAAAAAAGCATTGGAGATATCCGAGCGAAATGCCAAACAGTTTATGAACTGATATTTAAGTATAATATGGGAATATGGAAAAGAACCTGGAATAGTCTAGGTTCTTTTTCAATATTCATGGTATTCAAATGCAAATAGGTTATGTTATAATGTAGGCTAGTAAACCAGCATTTTGCTCCTGATATTTATTATATCAAGAAATAGAGTAAGGAGATTAAGGAGGATAATCCCCATGCATACAAAAATAGCAGCACCCTTATATATTCTTCGCAGGGAATGCCAGGAGGATTTGTTTGCTGTACTAAAGCAGTTAAAGCTTCTGGGTTATGAAGGTGTGGAATTCTTAGGCTTCTTTGGACACCAGCCTCAGGAGATCAAAGAGAAGTTGGATCAGATTGGATTAATCGCCATCGGTAACCATGTGGACTATGAGGAGTTTCAAAGGGATGTTCAGGGAACAATAAAGGCTCATAAAGCTCTGGGCTGCCAATATATTACCATCAGCGGACTTAGCACAGAAGAGCTTCAGGAGGAAGCTGCACTCAGCGCATATATTGAGATGGTAACCGAAATCGGTAAGCAGTGCAAAGAGCAGGGGCTTACCCTCCTATATCATAATCATGACCGTGAGCTGTTGGTGAAGAAGGACAAATATGTCCTAGAAGAGATTCTTGACAGAATACCTTCCGAAAGTCTGGCTTTTGAGCCTGACCTTGGCTGGATGGCAATCGGCCAAGCACAGCCGGAATATTTTCTTGACAAATATCTCGGCCGTTGCCCCATTATTCATTTAAAAGACTTTTATGCGAAGGAGATCAGCAAGATAGGAAATGTCCATGAACTTGGTTCACAAAAAGGGGATGCAGCCCATAGCTTCTTTGAGTTTCGTCCCACCGGATATGGGATTGCCAATCTGCCGGCCCTTATGAATAAAATTATTGCCAATCAAGCAGAATGGTTACTGGCAGATCATGATCTGGCTTATGACAGGGATAGCTATTTTGACCTAAAGATCAGCCTGGACTATATACGTAATTTACTAAGGATAGCGAATAAGAATTAATATGGAGCAAGCTACTACTTTTCATTTGGCAATTAGACAGCCATCGATAAGGATATCTTGATAGGTCCATCATTTATATACTATATTTTAGTTACATATCTATATTTTAGTTGTTTGAGGAAGGATACATTATATGAATTATACGGCTTTGGAAAAGGTAATCTGCGACACCATCAAAGAAGAGCAGATTAAGCTTGGTTATCAGAAGGAAACCATCCGCTTATATTATCCCATGAGTTCTTTGACCCATATTCTGGAGGAAGAGGAGCTTGATGAGACCGCTATGGAGAAGGCTTTGGCTGAGTTTACCGATCAGGTAAAGGACAGGCTGGGAAAGCTTCAGATCTCCCATAGCGAGAGTAGATACTGTATCCTGATCCCACCGGAAGGAACAGAATATGTCCATGAGCATATTAAGGACAACCCCTTCCTGATAGCATTAATCGAACTGGTAAGGAGCCATCATTGCAGCCTTGAGGAGCTTCTTACCCTCTTTCAGTCCTATTCCAAGCAGGTGACCTGTGAGGAAAGTAAATCGGATGAGTTTGATTATGTCATTTATTTTGACGATGGTAAGCAGGATGATTATCGCTACTGCTTCAAATTCGACCTGGGACATACGGTTTATCATAGATTTTCCAAAAAGGATTTTGAACAGCTGGAGCTTGGGACTGAATCCGAGGGGGAGACTGTAGAGGAAGAGCCGGTAGATGAAAATAAGGAACAGCTATATCAGAGGCTTCTGACCTTAAAGGGTGCCATGAAATGTATGACCACCTGCGATGAAAAATCAGCCATGTATAAGAAGCTGATCAAGCAATTTGATTCCTTAGCAGGATATAAAACTGCGGGGGAGTGTGCTGAGGAATGCAGGTTATTATTAAAGCAAACCAAGAAGGATATTAAGAAGAAGGCCTATAAGGCTGCACTGCGCAAGAAGAATGAGGCAAGAACTCCGGAAGATTATAAGATAGCAGCGGAAGGCTTTCGTAAGCTAAGCGGTTATAAGGATTCAGATGATCTGGCAGCGGAATGCGATATCTTATATAAAAGAACGGAGAAAAAGCTGATAATACGCCGTCTGCTGAACTTTGGTCTGACGGTTCTTGGAATTGCAGTCATCATAGTGCTTGGTGTTGTTTATTTAAATTCTGTTTTGTAATTTAGAAAAGACTTTAGAAAAGACAAGAATATAGCAGAAAACTCCGAAGGGCTGAGATAATTTGTATCAGGAAAGCTTACACCTATCCATTTATCTCATCCTCTTCGGAGTCTTGTTTTAAGGGATCAATTTATTCGCAAAGTCTGGCAACAATCTGGTTGATAAGCTTGCCATCTGCCTTACCCTTTAAGTCAGCCATCACGCTCTTCATGATCATTCCCTTATTCTTGCTCGCCAGTAATTCAGCGTATTTCTCCTGAATAAAGGTTTGAATTTCTTCCTCGGACATCATGGCGGGAGCGTACTCCTTGATGATGTCATAAGTTGCCTGATAGCTTGCCTTTAATTCGGTTCGTTCGGGAGGACAGGTCTCTAACTGTTCCTTTACAAGCTTCATTTCTTTTAAAATGGCACGGTCAACCAGCTCTTCCTGAATATTCTCCCGACAGCCCTCATCAATCGCAATTTTCTTAACTGCTGAGATTAGAGAGGAGAGGGCGTCCTTACGAACCTTATCGTGAGCCTTCATTGCAGCGATCATATCCTTTTGTAATTGTTCCATTTGCATAAAATTATACCTCCTGTATACCATAAAATGATCGAAAGACATGCTTCATTAAGAGATAGTATATGGCAATACAGGAGGTTATTCAAGAAAAAAATACGAAAATATGGGTCTGACCTTCCGGTTGCTGGGCTTAAGGGGGAGATCAGCCTAATTGCGCTTGGAATCTTTTAGTAAATGCTGAAAGACTGCGATGATAAAAGCAGCCAGCAGCGAGTTAAGAAACCCTCCCATGTTAATTCCTGCTACAAAGAGGTCTGCAAGCATAATTGTCCAGGCATTGACAATAAAGGAAAATAATCCAAAGGTGATCAGGTTGATGGGCAGTGTGATTAAAAGCAGTAAGGGCTTAATCAGCAAGTTGAGAAGTAAAAGTACAAAGCCCAGCAGGAAAAGAGCAGGTGTGCTGCCTATGATAACTGAATCGGTTATCAGGGATAACAGATAAATGGTTGCAACGATGGACATATATTTTAGTATTAGTTTTGACATATTCTTCTCCTTCTATCTGATTTTAAGGGACACCCTGACCTGATCGGCTTCTATGTCCAGCAGATCATAGGGTTCTGAACCTGTGAGACTGTCCAGCAGGTTATTTAGGCCAAGAAGCAATTCCCTTGTTGCATGAAGAGGCAGAGTATGAGAATTGGGAGTAAACCCTTTGGGGACGAAGCAGCAGGCAAGGTCCAATAGGTCTACAGCACAATCCAGAAGTTCAACAAGTGCATAGGAGGAGATGGGTAATGTTAGATGAAAACGTCTGCCATGATCCACATATAGCTGCAGCCAAATTACCCGAAAGCGTTTAGTCCACATAGATCTTCACCTTGATCATGGCATTGTGTGTCTCATCCCAGGCTTCCACATCAACAATATCCGGCTCTTCCAGGGTTCCGTTGATTACTTCATCAATAATTTTAGCAAAATCAATCTGTGTCAGGTCAATTCCTTTGGCTTCCATTTCTTTGCGGGCATCTGCCGGAATGACCGCCGTCATCTTGTCGGCAATCTCACCAATGGTGGTCAGCAGGCGGATGGGTACGTTCACATTGACATTCACAGTTTTATTATCGGAGCTGACTTTAATCCGAAGATACTTGTATTTTCGCTTCCCAGTGGAAAGTGATTGGATATCATTTGCTTTCACAGTATCACTTTCCCTTGTATGCTTGAGTGCTTCTAATAGTTCCATTCCTTCTGCAGCAGTAATCTGTCCTTTTTCAATCATTTCTAAGATTCTTTGTTGTTCGCTCATAGTCTAACCTCCCACATAATTAATATTTTTAAGCGTTTGCGAAACGCCACAACCCGCATAAATACGGGATATTTCTTTTAATAAAACAATATAACTCCTCACGGATTT
>JAJUHH010000143.1 GCA_029267975.1 Clostridiales bacterium | reverse complement strand
GTAATACGCAGGCATGAGGATGAAAGTATTGCTGCAGCACGGCTTCGTTTCCAGGCCAGCGTCGATGGAATTGGATATAAGACCTACCGCATTAAGCTGTTAAAGAGTCATCCGCAGCACAGTGATAACATTGCAAGAACTACAATTCAGAATACAGTTGCGATAGAAACTTCTCTCCTGTCGCTTGTATTTGATATTACAAGAGGAGGCGCTATTGTCAAGCTGTATGATAAGGAGCTTCAAAGAGATTTTATAGGTAAGTATGGTCAGCTTGGGATACTGAAGGGCTTTTTGATTGATGAAAATGCCTTTGTATCCAATGAAGCCTGTGTGGTGAAGCATGAGATATTAGAGAATGGACCCATTTACAGCAAGATTAAGTTTATGGGAGAATTTCATGGCATTCTCTTTGAAACCATTGCAGAAGTCAGGGAAGGGGATAAAAAGATTGATTTCACCAGCTCGGCGAGCTTCCGGGAGGAAACGAGGCTTGGCTATCCTCTGGAACCCAAAAAGGGCGAAGAATATCATGGAACCAAGCGTTCCAGCTGCAGAGAGGATTATAAGCTTGGTGTCAGAATTCCCTTACCCATGAAGGAGTTTGTGATTACCAAGCATGCACCCTTCGAGAATTATCAGAGTGAGGTTTATGATACCAGGTTTAACGGCTGGGATGAGATTAAAAATAATATCCTGCACCAATACATCGATTTTTATGATAAAAATGAGGACTATGGTATTGGTATCCTTTGTGACCACTTGAATGGATATTCCTTGGTGGAGAGGGAGTTCTCCCTTACGCAGGCTTTTGGATATCATGCAGGATTTTGGTGGGGAAACCAGCCTCTTAAGGGGATGACACAGATCGGATATTCCCTTGTGCCCCATAAGGGAGACTATGAGGAAGGAGGACTTCCTCTTTACAATCAAAGAAGTAATGAAGCTCTCGTTGTACAGCAGATGATGGGAAGACCGGAAGAAGCCAGCCTTAGTATCCTATGCTTTGAGGATCCGGCTATTGAGCTTGTAACAATGCTCAAAGAAAAAGACACAACCCTGGTTCGTGCCTTCAATCACAGTAAGCAGAGGAAGAATTTAGATTATACCTGCAATATACCTGGATTTCAGGGAAAAAAAGCTGATCTGCGCGGAAAATTATCACTGGAAGACAGTGCTTTTGCCAACACTTCAGAAATTATTACATTGCTATAATTACGAATTAGAGGAGCCGAAAATGATAAAAAAACATGTTGTATCTACAGAAGGAATCGAAGAGACTCTGGGCAGATGGAGAGAAGACATTAAGGGAAAGAAAAGAGGAATATTTTCTTTTGAGGAATTAACGAAGCTAAAGCTTCAGGAACTCAAGGAATTTATCTATCCGGTAGTAAGAGCAATTGATCCCTGGCAGATCAGGGAATGCTACTATCGCAATGTTGGTGAATACGAATTCATTGATCAGGATTGGCGAACCATTGATGTAGGTGATACCTGGGGCGGAGAAGGCTTAAGTGCCTTCTTCCGGAATAAGGTTGTTGTTCCTATGGATTTTAAGGGCGAGAAGGTGGTGCTGCAGCTTTATCTGGGCGGCGATTCCCTGGTAACCATCAATGGGGTACCCTACCAGGGACTGGATCCCTTCCGAAATATTGTGGTTTTAACAGAGTGTGCCGAAGGCGGGGAAGAGTATGAGCTTGAAGTGGAATCCTACTATATGTGGCATGCCGGAGAACCGGAGATCAAGAAGTTTGAATGCTCCGCTATTGCTGTTGTAGACCGTGAAGTTGAAGAAATCTTCTGGGATTATAAGTCGGTCTTCAATGCCTTATTAATGCCCCAGACAGAGGGTATCTTGCTCAATGAGATTAAGGGTGTTTTAAAGGATGCACTGGCTTATATCAATGTAGAAGAAGAGGATAAAGAGCTATTCAAAAGAAATCTGAGACTGGGTCAAAAGCTCTTAAAAGAAAAGATATATGATAATCCCAGCTACCGCCAGGAGGGATTGCTAAGCTTAATCGGAAACTCTCATTTGGATCTGGTTTTCCTGTGGGATTATGCAGAGTTTGTTCGTAAAGCAGGACGAACCCATGCTACCATGCTCCGTTTGATGGAACAGTATCCTGATTTCATCTTCTCTCAGAGCCAGCCGGTCATGTATGAGGAGATCAGAAAGAATTATCCTGTCCTTTTTGAGCAGATCAAGAGCAGAATAAAGGAAGGTCGTTGGGAAGCCATCGGTGCCATGTGGTGTGAGCCGGATTGCAACCTGATCTCAGGGGAATCCTTTGTAAGGCAGATCCTGCATGGAACTCAGTATTATGAGGAGCATTTTGGTGTAACTCCCAAAACCTGCTGGCTTCCGGATGTCTTCGGCAATAGCTATGCAATGCCCCAGATCCTGAAAAAGTCAGGCTTAGAGTATTTTGTAACGCATAAAATGAATATTTGGAATGATACCAACCCCTGGCCTTATAATACCTTTTGGTGGGAAGGGCCAGATGGCAGCAGGGTATTCGGCGTAGTACCTCCAACACATTTTATAGGAACGATGGAGGCAGATAGCCTGAAGGCCTGCTGGGATCGTTTTACGGACAAATATAATGTCAAAGAAAGTCTCTATTGCTATGGCTGGGGTGACGGAGGCGGCGGTGTTGATACCGAGATGCTGGAGTATGTAAAACGCTATAAATCATTTCCGGGATTGCCCAGTACACAGGTATCTACTGTAGAGGCTTCCCTGCAAAGAATGAAGGAAAATGCCAGGGATCTTCCGATCTACAAGGATGAGCTGTATTTAGAGGCCCACAGAGGCGTATACACCACCAAGGCCATCCTAAAGAAATTAAATCGACAGGCAGAAAATCTTTACCGTGAGGTAGAGATCTTTGGAGCCATTGCAGAGCAGCTGTACGGATACGAATACCCCGTAGCCAGGATCAAGGAGGGATGGCTGAAGATATTGACCAATCAATTCCACGACAGCCTTCCGGGATCTCATATTAATAGCGTATATTATGATTTGCTGAAAATCTATGAGGAGATCTTCAAAATAGGCAGAGAGACAAAGAAGGAAATCTTGGAGCATCTGTTACATAAGGCCGCTGCTAAGGTGGGAGAGGGAAATGGCCTGGCTGTATTTAATCCTATCGCACGTCCTTCCTCTTCCCTTGTAATGCTTGATCAGGATGCGCCGGTGAGGGATAAAGCAGGAAATAAATTAAAGAGCCAGTTGGTATCCTGCCTGGACGGCAGAGAAGGAACGGTGTTTGTTGCTGAGCATGTGCCGGCAGTCGGCTACGACATATATTATACGGTGGAAGGACAAAAGGCGGCGATGGGAAAAGAGCTCCCTGTCACAAAAAGTGTTGAGTCAAAGAGGTATTGCCTGGAATTCAATGATTATGCTGAAATTACTTCTATCTATGATAAGGTGAACCAAAGAGAGGTAATTAGACCGGGGCAGCTTGCCAATAAATTCAGATTATTTGAGGACCGCCCCGGAAAATACGAGGCCTGGGACATTGTTGCTACCTATGTGGATCAGGAGATTGATATTACAGGCGGTAAGATCGTAAGCATCAAAGAGGGCGAGGTTTGTGTCGAAATAGAGATTGCAAAGCAAATTCTGTCCTCAGAATTAAGACAAAGAATTGTCCTGTATCATGAGCTTGACCGCATTGACTTTGATACCTATATTAACTGGGCAGAACGCAGGAAACTGCTGAAGGTTGAATTTGGTGTAGATCTCTATGCAAAATCCTATACCAGTGATATTGCCTATGCAACCATAGAGCGTTCCAACTGCCGCTACAACAAGGTAGATAAGGCCAAATTCGAGGCCTCTGCCCATAATTTCATCGACTTATCCGATGATGATTACGGTGTGAGCTTACTCAATGACTGCAAGTATGGACATGAGGTCAATGGTAATGTTATGATGCTTACTTTATTAAAGGGACCAATGAATCCTGATCCGGAATCGGATTTGGGAGAGCATTATTTTACCTACTCCCTTTATCCTCATAAGGAGAATTGGAAGCGGGCGGAAACCCTGATGAGAGGTCTGCAATTAAATCAACCCCTTTATGCTCTTCCATTTACTCCGGCAACAAAGGAACTGGAGGGCAGAAGCTTCCTGACTGTTCACGCGGATCATATCATTCTGGAGGCACTAAAGAAATCGGAAGACGGCAAGGGCTACATTCTCAGAATTTCGGAGAAGAAGGGAAGAAGTGCATCCATTGACATTGATTTGCTTCAGACCTATGCTCGGGTAAATGAATGTAATCTTCTGGAACGGGAGGAAGTGCCTTTTGCACAGGATACAAGTAAGCTTACAGTAAAGGTTAAGCCCTTTGAAGTAAAAACCTTTAAATTACTGCTGTAATGCTGTACTTGGGTTGATACAAGGGCTGTTTACAGTAAGGCTTTCATAACTATAATATGATCATTTCATCGCTGATATTAGAAGGACCTGCCAAGGGAGTGTAACGTTGGTAGGTCCTTTGTAATTTCAGGAGCTTATAAAAATATTCTGAGAAAAGAAGTATTTCCAAGTACTGGTATTTGTAGTAAAATGAATTGTCGTGATAACTTTGATCATAACTGCTATTAATTACTATCAGAATGAAATCATATTAAGGAGGGGATATTATGGAGCAAACATTTGCAGAAATCAAGCTATTTCAGGTAAAGCCCGAGAAGCTGGAGCAGTTTGAAGCACTTGCAGCTGCCATGGCAAAGGAACAGAAGAACCAAGAAGGATGTATAGCAATCAAATATATGAAACGCTTTTATACCATTGATGGTATAGAGCTGGGAGAAGCGCCCAGAGAATTATCAAAGATTGTAAAATGTGTGAAATACTATTCTTATTGGGAGTTTGACAGCAAAGAACACTATGGCAAGGCGATCAAGTGCTTCTTTGATACCTACAATAAGGAGCTTCAAAAGCTGCTGATTGCCCCCTTTGATATTAGCTGCGGCTATTCTATATAAAAGCAAGGCCATCGGTTTACGGTAAGACCTGTGTGTAGGGGATATATTAACTCTTAAAGAGAGGGGATAAAGTAAGTGACAAGAGAACGTAATTGGACGGTATTGTTTATTGGGGGAGCCTCAGGGGTAGGTAAGTCAAGCCTGGCTTATGAAATTGCAGGCTATTATGGAGTGAATGTCCTGGAGGTAGATGACATTCAGATTGCTGTTAAGGCGGTAACAACGAGGGACCGCTTTCCGGCAATCCATTATTGGGAAACGGGTGTGAGTTGGTTTGATATGGGTGTTGATGGCAATGTAAAATGGTTGACTGATGTAAGCAAGGAACTCATACCTGCCTTAGGTGAATTGGTAAACAGGCATATTGAGGATCAGGTTCCCATCATTATTGAAGGAGATTTTCTTGATCCTGAATTTACGCAATCCTTTGATCGTCCTGAGGTAAGATCAATCTTTATAAGTGAAACAGATGTGGATCAGATAATACAAAATTACTTATCGAGGGAAGGTGGTGAGCGGCAGCAGTTCAGAGCGGAAGTAAGTGTTGCTTATAACAAGCAGATTACAGAAGCCTGTGAACAATACCGGATTAAGCTTCTTAATGCAAGACCCTGGGATACGCTTTTAGAGAGGGCGATGAAAAGTATAGAATGATTAGTTTCCTATGTATCAACAAAGAGTGCGATACCCGAATGATTAAGATGGTATAGCACTTTTTTATACTTTTATGCAATTTATATGCATTGATTTTTTTACTAAAACAGATAAAATAGTCAAAGAATTGCAAAAAATGATAGCATTTTTGGTAAAAACAGAAAGGAGAACCAGATGAATCAGACACCCAGACAAGAGCACCCAAATCCACAGATGCAGAGAGAGGATTGGGTCAATTTAAACGGAGAATGGAATTTTGAATTCGATTTTGGAGACAGCGGGGAAGAAAGGGACTTTTATCAAAGGACGGAGCTTAAGCAGAAGATAATTGTCCCTTTTTGTCCGGAAAGTGAGCTGAGTGGAATCGGATATAAGGACTTTATTCCGGCGGTTTGGTATCAAAAGACGCTTGTGTTTGACAAAAAATCTGATAAAATGCGAACCCTGCTGCATTTTGGAGCAGTAGACTACCATTGCACTGTTTGGATGAATGGGAATAAAGTTGGCGATCATAAAGGAGGATATTCTTCTTTTACCTTTGATATAACGGAGTATATCAGTTACGGAGAGAATAATCTGGTGGTCAGGGCAAGGGATAACTGCCGCGATGGCATGCAGCCAAGCGGTAAACAGAGCAAGCTTTACCATTCCCATGGCTGTGATTATACCAGGACGACCGGAATCTGGCAGACAGTATGGCTGGAATATGTACCGGAAGCACATATCCGTTCCCTGCAATATTACCCGAATATCTCGGATAAGTCTCTGACCATAAAGGCGCTGGTAGAAGGAAGTGCTACCCTTCGGGCTGAGGCTTTTTACGAGGGACAGGCCTGCGGTAATGCTGAGGCAGTGGGAAGCGGCAATGTAATAATGCTGACCTTACCTTTGACAGAACTGCATTTATGGGAGCCTGGAAAGGGCCGTTTATATGAACTGAGACTTTCCTTCGGAGAAGACAAGGTCAACAGCTACTTTGGTATGCGTGAGATACATATAGACGGTGAGCGCGTGTTGATCAATGGCAAATCCGTATTCCAGCGTCTGGTGCTGGATCAGGGATATTACCCGACAGGAATTTATACTGCTCCAACAGACGAGGATCTGGAGCGGGATATCTTAATATCCATGGCAGCAGGCTTTAATGGTGCCAGACTTCATCAGAAGGTCTTTGAAGCCCGCTTCCTGTACCACTGTGACCGTCATGGTTATCTTGTATGGGGTGAGCAGGGAAATTGGGGGCTGGATTACAGCGACAGTCAGAGCCTGGGAATTTTTCTGCCGGAATGGATGGAGGTCATCGAGCGGGATTTCAATCATCCTGCAATCATCGGCTGGTGTCCCTTTAACGAAACCTGGGACTATAAAGGAAGAAGGCAGGATAACAACCTGCTGCGGGTGGTATGGCAGACCACGAAATACCTGGATCCAACCCGTCCCTGTATTGATACCAGCGGTAACTACCATGTGGTAACCGATATTTATGATCTGCATGATTATACGCAGAAGCCTGAAGTCCTGGAAGAGCATTATGCCGAGTTCAAGGCAGGCGGAAAGCTTCGGACCACATTCCCTGAGCGGCAGACACCGGTGGAGGGAATCCCTGTATTTATCAGCGAGTACGGCGGTATTCGCTGGGATATAAAGCCCAGTGCTGAAAG
>JAJUHH010000142.1 GCA_029267975.1 Clostridiales bacterium | reverse complement strand
TCGATGGGCGAGGTCTCCATATGGCAGCCTATTCTTGCGGCACTGCCGGTGGCAACCAGGACGATTTCTCCGATTCCGGCCCCAACATTATCAACTGCTACAGTTCTGCCACCGTACCCGTTCATTTTTTCCAATGGCTCTACAATCATGAACTTTGAACCGATGAGATTCTCGTTCTTTCTTGTTGCTACCACACTGCCTACTACCTTACCAACAAACATACCTTCACCCACCTATTAAGATTATTATCACTGTATATTGACTGCAGCAGGCTATTTCTATGAGACCTGGCTGCACTTATGTTCTATCTGATGATTCTTACTGTGTCGCCCGTGACAAGCTTTGCTGCGTTTGCTTCATCGGTATCAAGGTGCATCTCCAGGGTAAAGCTTTCATCCACCCGGATGGACACATTGCGAAAGATAGTTCCTCTTTCATTATCCGCTTGTACGGCTACCACATCTTTGTCCTTCACCCCGGCTGCCGCTGCATCCTTGGGTGACATGTGGATATGGCGCTTGGCGATAATACATCCTTCTTCCAGATATACCACGCCCTTAGGTCCTACAATGGCTATGGGAGCAGAACCTTTGATGTCTCCGGATTCCCGGATGGGAGCTTTGATGCCAAGTTTAATTGCATCCGTTGAGGAGATTTCAACCTGGGAAGCCTTTCTTACCGGTCCCAGTATTCTCACATTTTCAATGGCTCTTAATTTAATTCCGACAATCGTGACCAGTTCATTGGCCGCATATTGGCCTCCCATGAGTTCCTTCTTTTGGGTCAGTTCGTAACCCTTACCGAACAGGGTTTCTACATGTTCCTTGCTTAAATGCACATGTCGGGCAGAAACTCCCACCGGTACCGGAAAGCCACCCTCTGTTTGAGTTTGATTCATTGCTTCCATTACTAACTTTGCAATCATTTCAACCGTATTCTTATCCATGGGGTCCATCTGCCTCCAAATACTCTTTGCATCTAAATTTATCTGTTTAGAGGCCGCAACCGGGTACAACTCTTACTTGCACCCGGCTGGGCCAGTATGTTTTTGGGGAATTGACTTATTTTAAGCTGGGAAGAATCTTCTCAACATCAGTATGAGGTCTGGGAATGACATGAGTCGCTACCAGTTCACCCAGTTTGGAAGCGGAGCTGGCACCGGATTCAACAGCTGCCTTTACTGCGCCAACATCTCCGCGGACCATAACGCTTACCAGTCCGGAACCAATCTTCTCTGTTCCTACCAGTGTTACGTTTGCTGCCTTTAACATTGCATCTGCAGCTTCAATTGCTGCTACCAGTCCTCTGGTTTCTACCATACCTAATGCTTCTTGTGCCATTTTTTTATCCTCCATTTTTTTGATTGGTGTTTTCTCAGGTTCTTGTCCCTGAGCTGTTACATTATTCTTATCAGTTTCAACCCCAGACTTAGAAGACGTTGTTTTCTTCTGGGATTTTAGCTCAATCTTCACTGAGGGTGATGCTGTATCACTTGCTTTTGTCGTTTGTATAATCGCTTTTGTTTTTTTGTTCTCCGCCATGCTTATTCTCCATTCTGCCGAAGCACCACGAAGCTACTTGCCGGCAAACTTTCTCGCACTTAATTCTACCATTCGCAGAGTTTCCTCGTGAGGGTTCGGGATTACTGCGTGAACACAAGGCTTCATTGCCTTTTTTGCAGCCGCTTCCACAGCCTCAGTGACTGCGGACACGTTTCCCTGAACAATGATTGTAACCAGACGTCCGCCCATCTTACGTTCCCATGTGACAAACTCTACATCCGCTGTCTTACACATGGTATCCAGTGCATCGATTGCGGCTGTTACGCTGGGTATCTCAATAAATCCTAGTGATTTCATACTCCTCCCCCTCTGTTAAATCCTGGGGAGAATTTTTTCTACGTCTGCATGAGGTCTGGGAATGACATGAACTGCGACCAGTTCACCCAATCTCTGTGCCTGAGCTGCACCTACTTCTGTAGCAGCCTTCACAGCACCTACATCACCTCTGACAAGGACGGTTACCAGACCGGAACCGATCTTCTCTGTTCCTACCAATACAACCTCCGCTGCTTTCACCATAGCATCCGCTGCCTCTACAGCTGCGGTTAAACCTCTTGTCTCAACCATTCCTAACGCTTCCTGAGCCATCTTATCCTACCTCCTGTTTAATTATTGTTTATCCAGCCCGCTTAGTACCAGCATTTTATTGGTATCCTCTTCCGGATTTGCAATGATATGCTTTGCTACAACCCCGGATATTTTCTTTGCAGCCTCTTCCGCTGCTTCAACTGCTGCCGTGACATCCTCCACACTTCCCCGGAATTTCACCAGAACCAGCAAGGGAACCGGAAGACTGTCTGCATTGGCAGGCTTATTGCGATCAAAGGTTTCCAAAGTGACATTTGCCGCTTTACAACCTGCATCCCCTGCTACAAATGCAGCTACCAGTCCGTATACTTCAAGTAATCCAACCGCTTGTGACATAAATCAACTCCGTTCCGCCCATGCCCCAATGACGGGAGCAGCGATTTCTTTATTCATTGACAATAGCAATCTTTAAACCTTCCATCTTCAGATTTGTAGCAAATGCTTCATTGATCTGACTAAGAGGGTATCTGTGGGTAATCAGCTTATGTAAGGGCAAACCGATGCCTTTTGCCCTCTTTAAGAAATCAAAGGTTGTGGCATAATCCCTTAAGGTGTAAACCCAGGAGCCTACAATGGTGATTTCCTTGGAGCATATGTCAAAGTGCGGGTTAATGGTTGCATCCCCACCGTTGATAAAGAAGCCAAGCTCGCATAAGCCGCCGCCGTTGCGAATGAACTTATAGATATTGGCATGTGCAACGGGGGAACCGGTACACTGGAAGCCAAAGTCTGCCAGATGTCCGCCAAAGGCACTCTTCACTGCGTTTGCTAATTCATCGATTCCCTTGGTGTTTTTAAAGTTCACACTTTGATTTGCCCCCATCTCTCTGGCAAAATCAAGGCGTTTTTGCTCTCCGTCTACAGCCACGATATTCTCAATACCCATGGTACGAAGTACCGCGATACAGAGTAAGCCGATGGGGCCGCAGCCCTGAACAACCACTCTGCTGTTAAAGCGGAGTATTCCTGTGGTCTTTGCTCTCTCCACTGCGTGGATGAGAACCGCTGCAGGCTCAATTAATATTCTTGAATCAAGGTCTAAGTCACTCACATTAAATACAGTGGAACCTCCCCTGATCACTATGTAATCTGCAAACCATCCGTTCAGATGGGTCTCATCGTCCGGAAGCAGGCCATATACATCAGCGCCGCCTACATTTTGCTTATTCAGATCGAACATGGTGATATCCGGATTATCCTTAAAGATCATACAAGTTACCACCTTATCACCGATCTTCAGCGGCTTGCCTGCACTGTCACGGCTTACCTTCTTACCCATCTTTACAATTTCACCGGTTCCCTCATGTCCCAGAACCACCGGGATTAAACCGAAGGGATCTCTCTTGAACTCATGGGCATCTGTACCACAGATACCGCAGCCCTCGACCTTCACAAGGATGTCCTCATCCCCAAGCTCAGGGATCGGATATTCCTTAAGATCAAAGTTTTCAAGCTTAGTAAGCATAGCCACCTTACTTGTCTTAGGAACAGTCTTTTCGGTTGCAGAGCTTCCCTGCTTTTGGCTGCCATCCTTCATCCCGGCAAGCACCTGTTTCACAATTTCTTCAATATTTACTGAATTTACGTCCATGTCACTCCTCCATCTGCTTATTTCCTTAGTCAGCTGTTTTCTATCCTTTCCAGGCCGACTGTTATCTATCATAGGTCAGCGTATGCATAAGCTGTCTGCCAATACACAGCGTCGCTGCTTTGTAAAGGTTTTTGCGGAAGTTAAGCCTTCACCAGTCCTGCTGGCTATGGTAAAGGTACAGAAGCCTTCTCCGCCAAAGCCAAGTGCAGCATAGGAGGGAGCATTCTTAACGAAGATGGCGGTATCCACGGCTTTTCCGTATTTGGTGAGGTTATCCACGCTCTTGGAATGCATATGTGCAGAATGGCGATTTCCATGCTCCAGCCATACGGCTTTTTCAATACCGTCGTCCACGTCCTTCGCTCTGACTATCCCAAGGATCGGCATCATGAGCTCTTCTGCAATCAGGGGATGTTCCTTCTCCCCTTCAAAGATGATGCAGCGGATGTTCTCCGATGCTTTGATACCTATCATCTCCAGCAGGGTGCGTGCATCCCGTCCAACACACTTTCTGTTTAATCTGTTCTCAGGTAAAACCAATTTTGTCAGCTTTTCCAGATCATCCTTATTGATCTGATAGCAGCCTTGTTCGATCAGGTGATAAATGAGTTCATCCGCAATCTCATTGACAGCAATGATCTCCTTTTCCGCAATGCAAGGCAGGTTATTATCAAAAGTAGCACCGTTAACAATATCTGCGGCGGCTTTTGCGATATCTGCTGTCTCATCTACCAGAACCGGAGGATTTCCGGCGCCTGCGCCAATTCCCCTCTTTCCTGAGGAAAGGACGGAGGTTACTACACCGGGGCCTCCCGTTGCAACCAGAAGCGGGATATCCGGATGCTTCATCATAAGGTTGCCGGTCTCCATGGTGGGTCGTACTACAGATACTGCAATATTCTCCGGACCGCCTGCCTCCAGGGAAGCTTCATTGACCAGGTGCACCGCCAGGTTGGACACCTTGATTGCCGCCGGATGGGGATTAAATACCACCGTATTGCCCCCTGCAATCATTCCCATGCTGTTGCATAGTACTGTCTCACTGGGGTTGGTACAGGGAGTGATTGCTCCAATGACACCGAAGGGACCCATCTCCACCAGGGTCAGGCCTCTGTCGCCTGACCAGGCGGTTGTGGTGATGTCTTCTGTACCGGGGGTCTTCTCCGCAACCAGCTGATGCTTCAGGATCTTGTGGCCCACATTACCCATTCCCGTCTCTTCTACAGCCATCTTTGCCAAAAGTTCGGCATTCTCAAGTGTTTTCTTACGTATGTTACTGATGATCTTCTCCCTGCTGTCCATGGAAAGCTTTTGCACGATGGCTTGTGCCCGCTTTGCTGCTTCTATGGCATCCTTCATATCCTCATAGACGCCCAACAGCTTCTGATCAGTACCACCCTGCTTATCCTGCAGCCGGCTCAGAACCTTCTGGACAATTTCTTGGAGCTGCTTCTCATCAACTGTCATAACAGAACCTCCTTTAGAACCTTGCTCGGTCCTACTTCACCCCTAATTGCTCCATAACTTTTCTGGTTATCTCGGCAACTAAAGCATCCGAATCGCTTCCCTTATTGCTGCCGGAAGCGCCACAATTATGGCAGCTCTGCTTTCCTGCTTTATTATTCATGCAAAGATCTGCAGGATGCTTGCCGGTCATACCAAACTGCCTGCGGATCTCGTACAGTCTTTCCACCTGATCTTTGGAAAGCTCCTTGGGTCCGCCCAGCTGTCTTGACAGATATAATAATTTTGCATAAAATTCAACTGATTCCATCTTGTGATATGCAGCTAATAAGGAGTCAGCATAAGACAATGCGCCATGATTCTCCAATAATACCGCATCATAATAAGGAAGGTATTTGGATACTGCATCCGGAATCTCTTCCGTAGAAGGTGTGCCGTACTCTGCAATCGGTACACATCCCAGAGAGATAACAGCCTCAGGCATGATGGGTTGGGTTAAGGGAATACCTGCAATGGCAAATGCGGTAGCATACATAGGATGAGCATGAACAACAGCATTGACATCCGGTCTCTCCTTATAGACTCTCATATGCATCTTGATCTCGGAGGAGGGCTTAAACTTACCATTGGCCTGGATCACCTTACCGTCTTTATCAACCTTGCAGATATATTCCGGGGTCATAAAGCCCTTACTTACACCGGTAGGTGTACATAAGAACTCATTCTCATTTAATTTCACGGAAATGTTACCGTCATTGGAGGCAACCATCCCTTTGTTATATATTCTTTTTCCGATTTCACATATCTCTTTTTTGATCTCAAATTCATTTATCATACTGCTGTTCCTCCTAAAAAGATGATTTAAAAATGTTGTTTTTGTTTGTTTGTGTTTGGTTTTCTTGGTTTTGACTTTATTTTAGCACTGATATTTCATCCAGTCAATCCCATTTTCGTGCGTTTGTTGGTTTTTATTTGTTTTGTGTTTGTTTTGTGCTTGACGGCTGTTTTGCAACTATTTGCGGCAGAATATATTTTTGTTTTATGGAAAGAGATATTGAATTATATCTCTGATCTTATTATTCGAAAATATAATAACTTTCATAATATAATTATATTTTACATAGGGACAGGATGGGTGTATCATAAATCCTGTTAGATCAGAAGGGAGAGTTCTTATGAAAAAAATCACAAGCAAATTACCAGGAATACTCCTGGCAGGAGTCATCGCACTGCCGGCATGGCTGCTGGGTAAAGTATTTCCTCTTCTGGGCGGCCCAATCCTTGGTATTCTCTTTGGCATGCTTCTGGCCTTCTTTAAGAGACCTGCCAGGTTAGAGGATGGCATCAAATATACCTCTAAAAAGCTGCTTCAGTATTCCATCATATTAATTGGCTTTGATATGAATCTGTTCCAGGTATTCCAAACCGGCAGCCGCACCCTGCTCCTAATGGTATTTACCCTGACCGCTGCCTTTTTAACCGCCTTTATCGCCGGAAGGCTTCTTAAGGTTGACGGCAAGACCAGTACGCTGATCGGTGTGGGTACAGCAATCTGCGGAGGTTCCGCCATCGCCGCCACAGCACCGGTCATCCATGCAAATGACGAGGAAGTGGCCCACGCCATATCTACTATTTTTTTATTCAATGTTCTTGCAGCATTCCTCTTCCCTCTTCTGGGACATGTCATGCATATGAGTGATAACAGCTTTGGTTTGTGGGCCGGTACTGCCATCAATGATACCTCCTCTGTAGTTGCAGCCGGATACAGCTTCAGCAATGCTGCAGGTGATCTAGCTGTTATTGTCAAGCTGACCAGGACTCTTATGATCGTCCCAGTCACTTTGGTACTTGCCATAGCATCATCCAGAAAATCCATGCGAAGCAGCTCAGGCAATACTGCAGGCAGTTACAGTATCATAAAAATCTTTCCCTGGTTTGTCCTTGGTTTTGCAGCGGCATCCCTGATCAATACCTTTCTTCCGATGCCCTCCGGTATGGGCAGCCTCTTTGCTAAGATCGGCAAATTCATAATTATCATGGCCATGGCAGCCATCGGGCTCAATACCAATTTACTTAAGCTGGTGAAAAAGGGAATGAGACCAATTCTTCTTGGTTTCTTCTGTTGG